>CALGJW010000396.1 GCA_937930025.1 uncultured Saprospiraceae bacterium
TCATAGACCAATACCACAGCGATAGCGCCGATTGGGTCAATGATAATACCTTCCCATTTCAAGATATTGGAAATGGTTTTGTTGGGGCGTACACTACGCAGCAGCGGCATAATGACCGTCGGACCGGTCACACAGACCAGTGCACCGAAAAGTAGAGCAATCAATGGATCGACATCGAATAGTCAGGACGTCAAGCAATCTTTTGACATCTTCGAAGTGCAATCCGGTGGTAGGTTCATCCAAGATGTACAAGGTTTGTCCGGTATCTCTTTTGCTTAATTCCTCAGATAATTTCACTCGTTGGGCTTCTCCACCTGAAAGCGTTGTCGCTTGCTGACCTAGGGTGATATATCCCAATCCGACGTCCCGGAGGGTTTTCATTTTCCGAAATATATTTGGAATGTTTTCGAAAAAAGTAGTGGCCTCTTCAACGGTCATATCCAAGACATCAGAGATTGATTTCCCCTTGTACATAACTTCCAAGGTTTCTCGATTATATCTTCTTCCCAAGCACTTCTCGCAGTCCACTGCCACATCAGGAAGGAAATTCATTTCGATCACTCGCTTTCCGCCGCCGCCACATTCTTCACAACGTCCTCCTTTCACATTGAAAGAAAATCTGCCTGGTTTGTAACCACGAATTTTTGCTTCTGGTAAGCCAGAAAATATTTTTCTTATATCGCCAAATACTCCAGTGTAAGTTGCTGGGTTAGACCTTGGGGTTCTTCCGATTGGCGACTGATCAATTTCAATGACTTTGTCAATGTGTTCTAAACCTTTTATTTTTCCATAACCCAATGGACGTCGCATGCTTCTGTAAAAGTGCTGACGCAAAATGGGGTAGAGGGTTTCGTTGATCAAAGTTGATTTTCCACTTCCAGAAACGCCGGTAACACAAACAAACTTACCCAAAGGGATTTTAATGTTAACCTTTTTTAAATTATTTCCTGTGGCACTTGATAATTCTAAATGTTCGCCAGTTCCTTTCCTTCTTTTTTTAGGAACCTCAATACGTACTGCATCTTTTAAGAATTTAGAAGTAATGGTGTCATTTTTTAGAAACTCCTTAGGGGTTCCTTCTCCAACTAAATGACCTCCGTACTTTCCTGCTCCAGGACCTAAGTCAATGATGTAATCTGAAGCCAGCATGATGTCTTTGTCATGCTCTACCACAATGACTGTATTTCCAATTTCGGTTAATTCCCTTAATGCTTGTATTAATTTTAAGTTATCGCGTTGATGTAATCCAATACTTGGTTCATCGAGGATATAAGTAATCCCTGTTAGTTGAGAACCAATTTGTGTAGCTAGCCGAATTCTTTGGGCTTCTCCTCCGGACAGCGTTCTTGCCGGTCGATCTAGCGTTAGATAATCTAATCCAACATGCAGTAAAAAACCTAGTCGAAGATTGATTTCTTTCAAAACATCTTTGGCAATAGCAGATTGCCTTTTGTTTAATTTGGCATTTAATTTTAGCATCCATGCCGCCAATTCTGAAATGCCCATTTGAGTCAATTCAGAAATATGTTTACCATTTAATTTAAAATGGAGAGACTCCTTTTTTAATCGATATCCATTGCATTCAGAACAACTAGCGATCATCATAAACTCTTCTGACCATCGACGAATTCTTTCCGAAGTAGAATCTTGGTACCAGCGACGCAACATACTTATCAAGCCTTCATAAGCTAGATTGTAAGTGAAATCATGCGAACTTTGTGGAAGACTCATCGCATAACTTTCATCTCCACCATTGAGAATAGTTTCCAATGCTTTTTTGGGAATATCCTTTATTGGCGTAGCAAAAGAAAATTTATGTTTTTTAGAAATAGATCTTAGTTGCTTGAAAGTCCAATTGTCTCTTACCTCTCCAAAGGGAACAATACCTACTTGGTTGATGGATTTGGTTTTATCTGGAATGACCTTATCCATGTCCACTTCATTAATCTTTCCTAGGCCATTACAAGTTGGACATGCACCGTAAGGAGAATTAAAGGAAAAAGAATTTGGGCTTGGTTCTTCATACGAAATGCCACTATCAGAGTCCATCAAGTGTTTGGAGTAGGGAATGACATTTTTGGTGTCTATATCCATTACTTGTAGCAAACCATCTCCCATTCGTAGTGCGGTGGACATGGAAGTCTTTAAACGATCCATTCTTTCCTTGGTCATTTTAATTCGATCAACCACCACTTCAATGTCGTGTACTTTGTATCGATCCACCATCAGACCAGGAGTTAGATCTACAACATCCCCATCTACTCTTACTTTGGTAAATCCTTGCTTGCGAATATTTTCGAAGAGCTCTCGATAGTGTCCTTTTCGAGCCCGCACCAATGGTGCCAACAATAACGTTTTTTTGTTTTTGAAGGTTGAAAAAATGTGATCCACCATTTGTTCCTCGGTGTACTTCACCATTTTTTTCCCTGTCTCAAAAGAATAAGCTTCTCCTGCTCTGGCGTAAAGCAAACGTAAGAAGTCATAAATTTCCGTGATGGTACCAACAGTGGATCTTGGGTTTCGACCAATGGTTTTCTGTTCAATGGAAATTACTGGGGAGAGTCCATTTATTTGCTCGACATCTGGTCTTTCCATTTCGCCGATGAACTGTCGGGCGTAAGCTGTGAAGGTTTCCATGTAGCGACGTTGTCCTTCTGCATAGATCGTGTCAAAAGCCAGGGAGGATTTTCCTGAGCCAGAAATTCCAGTGACCACTACCAGTTTATTGCGAGGAATATTAACATCGAAATTTTTGAGATTATGCTCCCTAGCACCTATTACCTCGATATGGCTGTTTACTTTTTTAGTATTACCTTTTTTAACCTTGGAACTCGTCTTGGCCATATATACTTATTAACACACTTTCGAATGAACTGTTCTGTCATGAACGACTTGCGTTACGACTGATTACAACCCCTAAAAGTAAGGCTAGCTATTGAACCAACAAAAAATGTTGGGTAATTACTACAAAAAATTATAATTTTCTTACCCAGATGTTTCTAAAACTCATTGGATTCCCATGATCTTGAAGGAATATAGGGCCGTCTCCATGGGCAATATTTTTGGGCATGCCGATATATTCCGAAGTTCCTTGAATAAGTGTATGGTTTTGAACTAAGATGCCATTCTGAAGGACGGTGACAAAACCCGGGCGGATACGCATCCCATCGGTATTGAATACTGGGGCGTTAAATATGATATCATAAGATTGCCATTCCCCTGGTTTTCTACATGCGTTGACGAGTGGAGGAGTTTGTTTGTAAATGGACGCACACTGGCCATTCGCATAGGTGCGATTTTCAAAATTATCTAAGATTTGTACTTCATATCTTCCTTGCAAAAAGACTCCGCTATTTCCTCGACCTTGTCCTTCACCTTCGACCACAGAAGGCGTCCTGAATTCTAAGTGTAGCTGTATGTCTCCAAATTCTTCCTTGGTAACGATTTGACCGGTACCTTCTTTTACGGTCATTATCCCGTCTTTCACAATCCAATCCACTGGCTTTTGTCCGTCGTGCGTAAAGTTATCTGCTGAAGTACCGTCAAACAGAACGATGGCATCAGATGGAGGAGCAGCGTATTTTGCCCCAGGCGTAACTAATCTTGGTTCTGGATCCCAAACTTCAGTAACTTCCGGTTTGGTGATTTGAGCAAGTAGTGCAAAGTTTAAAAAGAGGAACAAGCAAGAAAGAATAATTGACTTCATAAGAAATGTTTTAACGCGTACTATTTTGAATTAAGCGAATATAAAACTGTATCAGCTTATGATAGCTACTTAATCCAATTTTTTCATTAATGCCATGAATCATTGACAAATCTTCTTTTTTCAATTGTACTGGCATAAATCTATAAATAGCATCTGAACAAGATTCGTAATGTCTGGCATCGGTTGCAGCAATCACTAAACTTGGAGCTACGGTAGTTTCAGGAAATAATTCTTTGATCGTTGTGGACAGTACATTGAATCCAAAGCCATCTGTCGGAGCCAACTTTCCAGGCGCCTGTGCAAAATCTTTATCGGTAAAACTCACAATAACATTTTCATTGTCAATGACGGACTTCACTCGTTCCATCACTGACTCAGGAGTATCCCCAGGAATAATTCGAAAATTGATTGTTCCTCTTGCTTCTGAGGGCAAGACATTATCTTTTATGCCAGCGCTTAAAATAGTTGGTGCAGTTGTGGTTCGAATCATTGCATTGCTGGCCGTGGATGCGCTCAATTGAGATTCTAAAATGCCACCAAAAAGCCAGCGATTTGCAAAAATACAGTTGTAGGGAAAGGACATTTCTGGGCCTAAAAAATCAAGCATGGTTCCTACGGGTCCTTCTATTTTTGCCGGGAAAGGATCTGCTTCTAGATTTGCAATGGCTCCACCTAATGTTCCGATAGCGGTTACGCTTGGTGGCATGGAGGAATGACCTCCTTCTTCCAACTTAACTTTGAGATCTAAACTAACATAGCCTTTTTCGGAAATCCCAATGAGTGCGGCTGGCGTTTCTAATCCTTTTAAAGCGTCCTCTACAATTACGCTTCCTTCATCCAATACATAGCTAAAGTGAATATTTTGTTTCGAAAAATAGTTGGCAATAGCCACCGCACCATTTTTGCCTCCTATTTCTTCATCATGTCCAAAGGCAAAATAAATGGAACGGGTTGGAAGATATTGTTGCTCCAACAAAAGTTCAGCAGATTCTAGTATTCCCACAACATTCAACTTATCATCAAGTGCTCCTCTTCCCCAGATAAAACCATCAACAAGGTCACCACTATAAGGCGCCTGTTTCCAAGCTTTACGACTTTCCTTTTCTACTGGTACTACATCCAAATGCGCGATTAATAAAATAGGATCCAATGTTTCATCCTTCCCTTTCCAAAAATAAACATGGGAAAAGTCATTGATGATTTTATGATCTAAAATGGAGTCAACTAACGGAAAAGTGCTTTCCAAAAAAGTATTGAAATTATTAAATGCGCTGCTGTCAGTTTGATTCGAATTGGATATCGTTGGAATTTTGATGGCAGATTGAAGGTGAGAAACAACATCTTCAGGAACAAGGGCTGCCTGGTAAGGCTCCGTTTCTATTTGCTTCGAATTAAAGGTCAGGGTCTTGAAGGCAACAATTACCACTAATATTAGGAGTGTGAAGAGTAGTAATCTTAAGAGTAAGCGCTTTAATTTTCGCATCAACAAACTTAGGGTAAACTATTGGAATTTTACTATTTTTTTGTGTTGAAAAGATTCAAGAAGGTATCCTTTTGAGCAAGAAAACAGAAGATGTTTTTTTACGTAAAGCCGCAGTCGCCATCTCCGTCCTGCAAATCGAAATCATTTT
Organism: uncultured Saprospiraceae bacterium; assembly: GCA_937930025.1. GTDB lineage: Bacteria > Bacteroidota > Bacteroidia > Chitinophagales > Saprospiraceae > JABDJM01. The sequence goes on from CALGJW010000396.1 coordinate 5,338, forward strand.
CCTTGACAATATGACTTAAGGCCTTTCCAATCATATATTTCCTGGTTAATGTTCTTTTCAAAAAAGCGGGAGTTTTAGCTTCAGCGAGTTTTTTACTTAGGACTGCATGAAAACAGGTGAAGGATTTGATATTCCATTTGATCAATAAATGATTGATGATTTGGATAATCATATTCCAATTCTCTTGATGGAATAAGTAAGTAAGTTTTAGATTTTGATTTCTAATGGTGAAAAAAAGTGTTGCTGTTGCATGGTTGGTTGAATCTAAAATCTGTACAATTTTGTTATCGAATTGATCAGCGTAAGAAGAAAAGTGATATTGCTTCGCAGCTCGTTTAGCCTCAGCGTCGGATTTAATCCAGGGAAATTCGAGCATCCATTTCAATTCTATAGCATTTCTCTTAAACGAATTGTCAACTGATGGAAAGGAATTGATTGCGATAGCCCAATCTTTCGTTTCGATAATTTTCATTTGATCAGGCCCAAGTTTGTAATTTGAAAAAAAGGATGTAGTATTCAAGAAAATATTGAATAGTCCATCCATAGGTTTTAGTAAAAACTTGATGTTCGAAAATATAGAATGCTTCGGTTGTAATAAATTAGTGAAATCAGCTTTTACATATAATCGAATTCCTTTTCGCTCATAGGGTTCTTTTAAAAAACCTTCAGATCGATCGTACAGTTTTTTAGTAAACGGGACATAGTCAGCTGAAAGCAATTTCTGATCATAACATTCTAAGGCTTTCTTAATCAATTGAACTCCTAATCCTTGACCACGGGCTTTTTCAGAAACCCAAAGCCCCGAGAGCCAAGCAAACTTTTCTTCCCTTCCCTCTGCTGAAAATATTTTATCCGGCAGCATGCCTGCATATCCAACTAAGGTTGTTTCGCTATAAACAAGAATCAACAAGACATCAGTCTCTTCGCAACGAGGGTTATTACGCTGTGATATTGCTCTTTGTTTGGTAATAGGAATTACAGCGGCGGTTTTGAATTCATCTGAATTTATGAATTCCAATAGTTCGACCCGCCTTAATGTCCTCAATTCGATCATTTTCTTTGGATACGATTTTTGCCCAAAGGCTGCTTCATTAAAAAATACAAAAGCTCTCCATTTATGATTTGTTTTGCTGAAAGTTGGTCCATCTCGAATGGTAATCGTTGAAAATGAGTAGAAGTATTTTCAATCTTTTGTCCTGCACATCCAAAGGTTAGTTCTGCAATATTTTCTGATGCAATTTGGTTAAAAAATTGTTTAGAAACGCCATAGTCGGTAAAAGGAAATGAAAAAGTCTTTTGTGACAAATTGAATTTATTTTGAACAAATTCAACACTTTCCTTGGTTTGTCGCAGTTGTTCCTCTAAAGATAAATATTGATATTCAGGATGATCTTTACTGTGTGCACCAAAATAAAATCCTTGTTCAATTAACGTTTTGATTTGATCTGAAGTTAAATAGGGCTTTTGGTTTGCCAGAAAATCATCAAAGTCTAATTGAATGTTTTCTGCCCAAGTATCTAGTTTATCTTTATTGTCATATTTGACGGCAAGTATTTTAGTCTTAATTTCTAGAAAAGTAAAATTTGCAAATTCACTTTGTTTTATCAACATAGGATTGTTAACAAAGGCATCAATTAATAAACTTGCTTTGTATCTAAAAAATAAATCCTTGTTGTCAACAAATTTTGAATTCAAAAAGCAAACCGCTGGAATTCCTTTTTGTAATAATATCGGGGCGATAATAGAATGAAATTCGCTAAGCCCGTCATCAAAGGATAGTAGGAATGAAGGTTTTGATAATTGTCTATTGCCTCTTGCAACTTCAAATAAATCATCCAAACCGATGGGAGAAAATTCCTTGAGCAAAAAGTCTAAATCCTTTGAAAAGCTTTCCTTGTTTTTCCCTAAATATAAATGCTGGATATGTGGCAAAGCCTTATCGCTAACGCTATGATAAAAAGGAAGAATTAATTTTTGACCAGACAATTGGACCAACCTTCTTGTGGAAAGAAGATTTGAAAAATATTTAGATCCAGTTATGAATTGATCGCGAAATCCAGCCATTTGGCTAAGATAGCAGAAAAAGAATACTGCTGTAAATTGAAAAAGCCACAGGATATTAAATTCCTGTGGCTTTTTATACTGAATGAAATTTACCTACTATTTTTTCAAAAGATTAAGCAAATATTCTCCGTATCCGCTCTTAATGTATTTCTGACCCAATTTTTCTAATTGTTCATCACCAATGAATCCCATTGCGTGAGCAATTTCCTCGATACATCCTATTTTTAAACCCTGACGATCTTCGATGACTTCAATGAATTGTCCTGCTTGAATTAAAGATTTGTGTGTTCCAGTATCCAACCAAGCTACTCCACGACCCAGTACACCAACTTGAAGGTTTCCTGCCTCTAGGTAAATACGATTTACATCCGTAATCTCATATTCTCCTCTGGCACTTGGCTTTAGGTTTTTACAAATTTCTACTACATCATTGTTGTAGAAATACAAACCTGGAACGGCATAATTTGATTTAGGATTTGCAGGCTTTTCTTCGATTGAAATTGCTTTGAATTGGTCATCAAATTCAACAACACCGTAGCGTTCAGGGTCTGCAACTTGGTAAGCAAATACAACTCCACCCTTAGGGTCAAAACTACTTTGAAGCAATTCTTCTAACCCTGCTCCGTAGAATATATTATCTCCAAGAATTAATGCAGCAGGATCTCCGTTAATAAATTCTTCCCCTAGGACAAAAGCTTGCGCTAATCCATTAGGATCATGTTGAGGCACATAAGAAAAATTACAGCCTATTTCTGAGCCATCTCCTAACAATCTTTCAAAATGCGGTAAATCGTGAGGTGTTGAAATAATTAGGATATCTCTAATACCAGCGCTCATTAATGTAGAAAGCGGATAATAGATCATCGGCTTATCGTAAACAGGCATTAGCTGTTTGGAAACAGCCATGGTCAAAGGATAAAGTCGGGTTCCTAAGCCACCTGCGAGAATAATTCCTTTCATCGGGATGTTAATTTATTTGTTGGCTTGCACTAGCCATGTAACCTTAATTTCTACTAGGTTTAAGGCAAAAAGGTTACCAAAGTCACTAGTTAATAGGGTTTATTTTGACTAACCTACCTCAGTTTCTTGAAAAATCTTGCGAATTCTCAGCACTAATTCTACCGGATTGAAAGGTTTGGTGATAAAGTCTCGAGCTCCAGCTTGGAAAGCTTCTAAAATTTCATCATCATCTTCCATCGTAGAGATCAATATTATAGGAAGGTTGGGCTGTTTGCTATGCACTGTCTTGATCAAATCCAATCCGGACATGGAACCAGCATTAGCATCTGTAACCATAAAATCAGGAGATTGGGTATCAAGAATTTCCAGGGCTTCTACGGCATTATGAGCTCGAAGCGTTTGAAATTTATGCTTGTTCATTCTGAATTCCAAAGCAGTCAATAATACATCTTCTTTTTCGCAGACTAAAATCTTCATAAGAGTTGGTAGGCAGTTGTTTAGGAGGCCAAAGGTACGTAATTTCTTGGGTTCGTAAAGCAGCTGCACATTTTAGTTTAATCGGTTGATTTAGGGTAGAAACGGGCCATTAGCGCAAAAAAAAGCCGCCAACTGGTACAGTTGACGGCTTAAGATTTTTCATTTCGTTTAAAGGTTATCGTGGACACCCTTTAGTTCATTTAACACTTTGGGCCACATTTCAACTATAGTAGTAACCATTTCTGCTAAAGATTCTGTTTCAGTCTCAGCTTTAGACATCACTTCCAAAGTTTTATTGGCATTTGTCATGGTGTCGTTTCCAACGAATGACAAAGTAGATTTCATTTTGTGGGCAACGCTGCTCAGCTCTTGCCAATCTTTAGCTTGACAGAGTTGCTGCATTTTTTCCAATTCTTCAGGCATTTCTTCGAACAACATACCGAGCATGACTTTTTTCATGTCATTGTCTCCATCGGCCATCATATCTAGATAGTCCAAATTAATGTATTCAAATACCTTGTTCATTTGATTAGTGGTTTCTATTGACATACATAGCGATTTTAGAAAATAATTGTTTGGGATCAAAAGGTTTTAAAACGAAATCGTCAAAGCCATATTCTTTGAATTTTTCATCTTTAGAAATATGCGCGTGAGCGGTCATCGCTAGAACGGCCATATTGCTCTTTTCTGGCATATTTTCTCTTATATAAACTACCGCCTCGTATCCATCCATAACTGGCATTTGGATATCCATAAGAACGATATCATAACTGTTTTCTTTTAAAAGATCAACTGCAATTTGACCATGGTCAGCAATTGTCAAAGTTAATCCTTCATATTTTTTCTCTAAAGTTTTTCTAGCGACTAACTGATTCATCTTATGATCTTCCACCAGCAACAAGTTCAATGGGCGATCTAATTCTAACTCTACGTTATCAACGTTATTAGTAGCGTTGTTGTCTACAACAGCATCACTAATTTCATATCCCATCTCAAAGAAGAATACTGAGCCCTTTCCTAATTCACTTGTTACTCCAATATTTCCATTTCTTTGATAGACAATATTTTTGGCAATTGAAAGTCCTAAACCTGTACCCTCAAAGATTCGATCCTTTGTTCGAATTCTTGTAAACGTTCCGAAAACATCGTTCAACTTATCTTCTGGGATACCAATTCCAGTATCTTCTACTTCGAACTTCAAATTGCACATTTGACCTTCTTGGCCCACTTTAGAAATTCGAATATGAACATGTCCAGAATCTGTAAATTTAACAGCGTTTCCAACCAAGTTGTATAAGACTTGATTCAATCTTAGTTTGTCTCCTAATAAAATCTTAGGGACGTCTGGCGCAATTTCGAATTTGAATTCAAGTTGCTTTTCAGCTGTCTTATACTGCATAACATCCATAAGGTTGTCTAGCAATATTTTGAGGTCAAAAGGTTTATTGTCAAATATTATTTTACCATTTTCTAGTGTTGAAATTTCTAGGATATCATTGATAATTCCTAATAGAATTTCTGAAGACTGTTGAATGGAATGTATATACTTATATTGCTCTGGACTTAAATCTGTTTGAATAACGAGATTACTCATTCCCAAAATGGCGTTCATTGGTGTACGCATCTCATGCGAGATACTTGCAATGAACGATTCTTTCATTTTTGCAGAACGCTCTGCCACGTCTCGGGCCTTACGCATTTCTTCGGCCTGCTTCGCTTCGGTAACATCTTGAATGATACCATGAATTTGATACTCGTTTTGAGAAGGTCTGCGCAGTTTACATTGTATGAAAGCATATCTAACTGTTCCATCCAATTTTTTGATCTGAACATCTTCTTTAAAAATACCTGTTGTTCGTGCACCCTCATGCCACGGAGTCAGTTGATGAAATGGATGATGTGGGTCTTCCAAAACTTCCTCTAACATAATTGTCTTTCTCGCCTTCAATCCAAACAGTCGGAACACCTCCGAACTAGCAGAAACTTCTCCAGTAGCTAAATCCAATTGCCAGTTTCCAATACTTGCAATACGTTGGGTTTCTTCTAAGCGCTTTAGGGCTGACCTTCTTTCAATTGAATATCTTAAAGTCTTTGCTAACTGCTCTGCTTCAAATGCTCCTTTTACTAAGAAATCTTGGGCTCCTGCTTTTACTGCATTTACTCCAAGACTTTTATCAGAAAGACCTGTTAATACAATTACATTATTATCTGGATACTTGGAAATAAGTTGTTCTAAGGTTTCAAAACCTCGACTATCTGGCAAGGTTAGATCCAGGAGGATAGCAATGTAGTCTCCACCTTTTTCCAAATGCTCCATTCCTCCTGCCAAACTAGTAGCATTGGTAATTTCACACTCACTAAGGTCGGTATCCATTAGGAGAAGCTCAACTAATCGCGCATCACCTGGATTATCCTCTATGAGAAGAATCTTATTAGATACCTGAACTTGATTGTTTGCGTTTGCTTGCATAGACGTCGGTTCCTCAAAATTAGAGGAAATATTAACATCAGTGGTAGAGATCTGTTCTTCCTTCAAAGTGAAATATTTTTCTGTTTAAAGCATTGGTTCATGGAAATGACCATTAAGTCCTTTTTGCGACTATAGTATTACACGCAAAAAAAAGACCAAAAAATATATAGTTGTGTGGAGTTATATTGTTAACGGGGAAGAAAGACAAAAGTTCCGTCTGGAGGAGCAATTAAGAAAACGCATAAAAATTGGCTAGTATCCTTATATACCTCCCGAAATCGATCAATTCGAGCCGCTTCGATGAGTCCTTTTGTCGAAAATTCTTCTAGACTTGAGACATGTAAATTAACTGCGGGAGCTGGTTGTTCAACCAAGGGAATTCCAATTTGTAATGATTCCCTGGCTGCTACTATTATCGGATACTTAGATACATCCTCAATTGTGACTGTATCTACAGCCTCTCCCAACATTCTCATGTAAGGGTTTAGATCGCTTTGAAGTTGATAATAAACGGTATCTGTACTCATAGTGGTTGACTAGCTACAAATGTAAATCATTTATGATTGTCTTTTAGTAAATCTGAAGTGGAGATATTCGAATGGTTTAGATAGCTGAATATGGGTTACTTAAATCCTATGGGCCATTTTTTGGATTGCCTCGATGATATAGTCTAAAGATTGTGGATAGTCCACATACTGTGTGTTGTACTTATCTTTCCCCCAAATTGCTATGGTAATGACCTTTTTTTTGTCGCCATAGGCCACAGAAAGCCTAAGTGGAACAGGGGATGGTTTTGTTTGTTTCCTATCTTGACAATATCGAGCTTCACAGTCATAAATGCGCTCCATTCCGAAGAAATTCTTGGATTCGACGAATTCTGCGAATTCCTCCAGTTCATTTCGTGGAATATCTTTCTTAGTAACGATTAAGCCCTTCTGAGCGCTTTTAAATTCTTTTACCAATCTACCATTGCTTTTGATATAAATATAATCGCGTAGGACTGGGTCAATTCCACCATAGTACCCACCACCAATCAATTCTATGCTAATGTATTTTTGATCTACTAAGTTTTTCTTTTTCTTTTTTCTCTTTTTTCGTCTAGCAGCCAATCTTCTCCTTCTTTCTCCTGGATTCATTCGCTCCACAATAACATCAGGAAGTTCATTTGCAGGCTTGATAAAAGGGGCGTCTTTACTTTCAACTCGAACAAAATGATATTGATACGAACCTTTGGCGTTTGGTTGTGAAAATTCCAGCACCATAGTTTGTTTATCAAGATGGGCAATTTCAAATTGCTCGATTTTTTTGAATTGATAAGTCAACATAGAACCTTGCATTGACCAAGGTCCTCTGCTCATAGTTCCATTTAAATATTGTTCGAAACGGTAGTCATACCGAAAGTGAAGGAAATACTCGTAGTTTTCTTTCGCTTGGTGAATGATCGTATTTGATTCAAGGTGCAAAGCGTAAGTGTATCTCCATTTTGTCTCCACAATTTGCCGTTCTGCCACCGCTGGGTAATGGGTACCCCAAGCTACACTATCAATTTGGGCCTGCAATTGCAAAGCGCTTGATAGGATAAAAAGGAAGAACAAACAAATTTTTCTCCTCATAAAAATCACTATTGAAGACCAGCTTTCAGCACTATGTTTTGAATCCTATTAATTCTAAGGAATTAGAACCGAAAACCAAACGTACAAATCAATTGGTGCGCGTTAGAATTCGCTTCGACCATAGGCTCAAATTCATCATTAACTAAGTTATACGGTCTGTAGTCTGTACTATTAAGGAACAATCTGTATGCCAGATCAAGAAAAAAGTCTGACGGGCGGTATCCGAAACCGAGAGAAATGGTGTTGTTGAATGATGATTCACCTATTATTGGATTGCCTAATAGGCCAAATCCTGCCCGGAACTGGGTTTTATTAACCACGATTTCCCCTCCCAATCTAATATTCAATGCTTGGCTAAATAAAGTTGAAACATCATTATTTAATAAATCTTGGTAAGCCTGGGTTGCAGGTGAACTATCGTTTATCGATAAATCAAAACTATTTTTTGTGTAATCTACAAACTCAATTTCGGCAGTTACAAAGCCATTCTTTTTAATAATGTAGGCAGCAGATCCCAGCACTCTCCAAGGTGTACTTAGCCTGTATTCGAAAGAACCATTAGGGGAAGCAGTGGGCCCATTAGGGACAACGGGAATTCCATTGCCATCATTAAAACTAAAAGTCAGCAAATTATTAAAGGATTCGTTTAGTCCAATTCGAGTCGGTGAGTGGGCCGCTAGGCCAACACGAAAGGCCTGGCTTATGCGAATAGCGACTCCTGCTTTTATAGTCAACCCTACTCCAGAGGTGGTTAGGTTTTCTACAAACCTTAAATCATTGAAGCCGGGAATGTCTCCATCTCTTCCTTCACCATCGTCCTCTTCAACGTATATTTTCTGACGGGTATAATTCACAATGGGAAGAGCAATTGTTACACCGTAAGAAACTTTATTATTGTAGTTTCCTCCCATCGATAAAAGCAATTCATTTACACTTCCCTTTTCATCAACTTCCTGTTCTTTTAAAACTTGAGGTGCTCCAAAAAAGTCATTGACATATTCAATCATTCCGTCGTTAGAATTTGGATCATAAATAGCTCCAGCCTCAAAAGCAATTCCAGCTTCAAAGCCATCCAAATCATCTGGAAGAATTGCATTGCTTCCATCATAAGCTAGTTCTAACCAACGGTCTGCGATAGAGCCTTCGGTTCTTCCCTCGTATTTAAAATTGCGATTAAAATTGACTCTTTGATTAAATCCAATTCCAACATTGAAGGTTTTAATCTTTCCTCGATTAGGCGTTTTTGAAAAAACGAATCCTACATTTTGAAATCCAAATTTACCCCGGTTAGAATTAGTGTTCATACCGCCATTTACATTGGCAGAACTTTGATTAAAGTTGTAAAATGGAGTTATTACGAATTCTGATTTTCGATAATTTCCCAACCCTCCAGGATTAGTGCTCAAGCTGGCAAAGTCTGCACCCAATGCTCCAACGGCACCACCTATTCCTATTGTTCTAGCGGTCCCCAAGGCATCAAAGGAGCTATATCGAATAGCGTCGTCAATTGTTTGAGCAAATGAAATTTCACAAATTAATAGCGTAAATAAGGCAAGTATATATTTCATAAAAAGAATTGGGTATTGTAGTTTAAAGATAGGGCAATACACCTTAAAATTAAAGACAAACAGTAACAGATAGATTTTAAAAATAAAACAAAAAAAGTGGATAACCGGTTGCCCAATTATCCACTTTTTCCAACTTTAATTTTTTCCTAGTTTCTTCCTCCTCTGCTTGAAGAGCTTCTACTGCTAGATCTTGAAGAAGAACTTCTACTTACTGAAGGTCTACTTGAAGAACTTCTACTTACAGAAGGTCTACTGCTAGATCTTGAACTTCTGCTTACAGAAGGTCTGCTACTAGATCTTGAACTTCTACTTACAGAAGGTCTGCTTGAAGAACCCCTACTTACTGAAGGTCTACTATAAGATCTAGATCTTGACGATTGTGGTCGAGTGCTAGGTCTTGACGTTTGAGGTCGAGTACTAGGTCTTGACGATTGAGGTCGAGTACTAGGTCTTGACGATTGTGGTCGGGTGCTAGGTCTTGACGTTTGAGGTCGAGTACTAGGTCTTGACGTTTGAGGTCGAGTGCTAGGTCTTGACGTTTGAGGTCGAGTGCTAGGTCTAGTAGTTGTAGGTCTGGTTGTTGTTGCTCCATCCAATCCAGTTCTTGTTCCGTTCGTTCCGGTATTGGTGTTACCAGTTCTTACTGAAGTTCTAGTAGGTGTGCTTCCAGTTGAACCTCCACGTCTTGGTCCGTAATATGTACCAGAATTAGTGTTACCAGAGTTTGAGTAGTTGCCATAACTGTTTCCAGCGTATCCTCCAGGAGGGCAATAAGCACCGCCACCGAATCCACCGTTGTTGAAATTATTTCCGTAAAAACCATTTCCGTAGTAGCTATTAAAGCCATAAGGGTTATAGGAATTCCAACCTCTGTTTCCGTAGAAACTGTTAAATCCGTATGGATTATATGAGTATGCTCCCCAACGATTCCATCTGTTTACTACTCTGAAAGGACGGTAAGGCCTGAATGGTCTGTATCCTGTGTAGATAGTTGTTCCATAAGAATAGAAAGGATCATAAAAGAAAGCATCTGAGTAGCAAGGATCGTAGTAGTTGAATCCACGGTATGGTGTGTGGAATCTTCTAATTCGAGAGCTATATTGATAGTCATAAGTTGAATCATCATATTCTTCATCATTGGAAGCATAGTCTGAATCAGTATAGTTATCTTCTTCGTAGTACGTATCCGTTGTTGTAGACTCGATGTCTTCATCAGGATTGTAATACACATCATCGTACTGCGCCATGGCGGTTCCGGAAACAAACATCGCTACAAAAAGAGCGAGATAAATAGAGAATGAATTAAATTTCATAATTAAAAGTTGGATTAATTGTAATTCCAGTGACTCTCTTACAAGTTACCGCTACAAGTTATGACATTTGTGTATGTTTTTCTGTTAAGACTGACTTAAAGTGCTTTAGACTACTGTTAAAAGTGTTAAAAGCCTGCAAAACATACACTATTAGGACGCAGAAAGCTTTCGTACGTCACTGAAAATCATCTAAATAGAGGCAAAGCTTAGACCAAAGTGATGAAATTAACGAGGAATGTCAATAATTTGGACATTATTTAGATATTCAAAATTTTGTTTTGAGGCCGAGTTGGTTTATACAAAATGGTTCTTTTGATTTGGCTGAGGCCGAATTTCAATGAAAATTTTGGTTTTTTCTCTTTCACTCAGACAAAGATAATCCGTCTTGCGGCCCAACACATAGATTACATAATTAAATAGTGGAAGGCCCTTTCCTTTCCAATTCCCCTCATTTCCCTTACCTTTGTCCATTCATTTTCAATAATCTAGGGATATGGCAAAGGAGATCACCAGCAGGGAAGAGGACTATTCTCAATGGTATAATGATATTGTGAAAAAAGCCAATTTGGCTTCTAATTCGGCAGTCCGGGGTTGCATGGTGATTAAGCCCAATGGCTTTGCGCTTTGGGAAAATATTCGAGACCAATTAGACCGTATGTTTAAAGATACCGGTCATGTAAACGCTTACTTCCCACTTCTAATTCCGAAAAGCTTTTTATCTAAAGAAGCAGAACATGTGGAAGGGTTCGCGAAAGAGTGTGCAGTGGTTACCCACCATAGGTTGATGAATGATCCTGATGGTAAGGGAGTGGTGGTTGATCCTTCCGCCAAGTTGGAAGAAGAATTAATCATCCGGCCGACATCAGAAACGATCATCTGGAATACCTACAGAGATTGGATTAAGTCTTATCGAGATTTGCCATTGCTTGTCAATCAATGGGCTAATGTGATGCGTTGGGAAATGAGAACCCGTCTATTCCTGAGAACTTCAGAATTCTTATGGCAAGAAGGACATACTGCTCATGCGACCAAACAAGAAGCAATAGATGAGACGATCCAAATGGTAAATATCTATGCTCAATTTGCTGAAGAGTGGATGGCCATGCCTGTGATTAAAGGAGTAAAAACGGCAAATGAACGTTTTGCAGGTGCCATCGATACCTATACTATAGAGGCAATGATGCAAGATACTAAAGCGCTTCAGGCGGGTACTTCACATTTCCTAGGTCAGAATTTTGCAAAAGCATTCGATGTAACTTTCTTGGATGAAAATCAAAAGCAGCAACTAGTTTGGGCAACCTCTTGGGGAGTATCTACCAGACTAATTGGTGGCTTGATCATGACTCATTCCGATGACGATGGTTTAGTGCTTCCTCCAAAGTTAGCACCACAGCAAGTAGTGATCGTTCCGATTCCAAAACCAGGAGAAGAGATTGATGAAGTCGCCACGAAAATAATGGCTGATTTGAAAGCAATCGGAATCCGGCCGATTTATGATCAGGACAAAAAGAAGCGTCCTGGGTTTAAGTTCGCCGAATATGAAATGCGTGGAATTCCAGTTCGGATCGGAATCGGGAAGAGAGATTTGGAAAAAGGGGAAGTGGAAATCGCTCGTAGAGATACAAAGGAGAAAACAATGGTGCCTCTCGAAGGGGTCGCAGCCTATATTGAAAACCTACTAGTGGAAATTCAGGATAACCTTTTCAATAGAGCACTCAAACATAGAGCGGATCATTCTACCGAAGTAGATGATTTTGATACCTTCAAAAAAGTGTTGGAAGAAAAAGGAGGGTTTATCTATGCGCACTGGGACGGAACCACAGAAACAGAAAAAAAGATCAAAGAACTAACGAAGGCAACAATTCGTTGTATACCTTTAGATAGCAAAGAAGAGGCAGGGAAATGTGTTTTTTCTGGTAATCCTTCGAAACAACGTGTTATCTTTGCAAAAGCATATTAAACAAATTAGACAACGAGTAAATATATTTAATTATGGCATTTGAAGTAGAAGGCAAATTATACAAGAAATTTGACACTCAACAAGTTACTGATACATTCCAGAAAAGAGAGTTTGTATTAGAAATTGAAGATGGCGCTTACCCACAAGTGATCAAATTCCAATTGACACAGGCAAACTGTGGAAAATTAGATGGCCCTAAGGAAGGGGACAAAATTAAAGTGACTTTCAACCTACGTGGAAGAGAGTACACTAAAGAAGGCAAAACAACTTTTTTCACAAATCTAGATGCATGGAAAATTGATGCTGCTGGAGGGAATCAACCAGCACCACCGCCACAAGGAGGAGCTTTCCCAGCAACTTCTGATGCTCCAATTAATGCGGAGATGGATGATTTACCGTTCTAGTGTAAACGCTAGTTCGCGGATCACAAGTTAGATCCATAACCAAAGGTCTTCGAGTATAGTAATGCTCGGAGACCTTTGAGTTTAAATATGACTTACAATATTTTCGAATTTTATCCATTCTATTAGCGTGAGATTTCTAATTTCTACAATGCTACTGTTTTTTGTTCTTGGCTTAAATGCACAGACACACCAGTTGTATGCACTGCATAGTAAATGGGATGATTCCTTTAAAGAATGGGAAATTCAAACCACAGATGAAGATGTCGAAGGTGAATTGACTATGCGTTGGGCATTTAAGAACGATCCTTCAGAATGGGATTTTTATATTGGCGACGAACGCGGGCAAATCAAACTAAAGTTCCCAACGGGATTACAACAATGGGAAATCCGCATCGGGAATGAGGTAGCGCAAGTCAAACAGCTTTGGGCAAATGATAAATCCCAATGGCGCGTAACAGATGATACCGTCATGCTTACTTTCAAAACTAAATACGGGAATAATCCTTACGATTGGAAACTTCGAGATGACCGTTACGGAGAATTTGTCATACACACCGAATATGAGGGTGATCCCAGAGATTGGGTGATCATCGATGAATTGGATGAAAAAATTGGTTTAGCCATGAAGGTTGGTATGGCCTTCGTTGCCATGTTTCAGGTCACAGGACTACAATAATAATTCTGATTCCTTCGATCTACTTTTCTATTTCCTCAAAAATCTGCTCCGCATGTGTCTTCGTTTTCACCTTAGTGAATACATGCTCAATAACTCCTTTTTCATCAATTAGAAAAGTAGTTCTATAGACGCCATCAAACTTGCGTCCCATGAATTGCTTTGGACCCCAGCATTTGAATGCTTTGATGACAGAAAGATCTTCATCCGCTAATAGTGGAAATGGAAAATCGAATTTCTTGATAAAATTCTGATGCTTCTTTGGAGTATCAGGACTGACCCCCAATAGTTCATAACCCGCCTTTGATAGCTTTTTGAAGTTATCGCTTAGGCTACAAGCGGCTGCGGTACAACCCGGGGTATTATCCTTAGGATAAAAGAACAAAATCAACTTCTTGCCCTTATAATCCGATAGCTGAATTTTATTCCCGTCTTGATCTATTCCTGAAAATTTCGGTGATTTATCTCCTGCTGCAATGCTAGTCATCTCTCGTTTTTCTTTGATAACAGGCAAGGTGGAAGATGGTTGAGTAATAAGGGCAGTTTTTTAATACAACAGTGCAGCTTTAAAATGCTTTGGCGAGATCTCTTGATTTAAACCGAAAAAAGCAAATATTTTTGATTTTAATGATATTAAAATTGATAAGCAAATGGTAATTTATTGACTTTAGCCCGCGTTTTTTTTATTTAATTTGGTCAAGTCTCTTAATTTAAATTTCTTATAAGATTGCAATTCTCTTTTAGATATCTTTAGTAGCTTATTTTTCATCTGAACTCTTGTCCATAAATTTGATTCAATGCCAAATATTTCCTCAAGAATAATTGACAATTCGATACCAATACTTCTATCACCGTTCAGAAGTTTACTTAAGTTTGATGGCTTAATTCCCAAATATTCAGAAAATTTATTCTGCTTAATATTCAGTTTTTTTAAAATTTCTTTTAGAAATTTCCCAGCCTCTACAAGTTCTTTCTTTTTAACATCAGATTCCAAGTATTCCAACATTTCTATACGACTACTTTGCAATTCAATAATATTTCTTTGATCTATTGATAAACTATCAACTTTAGACTTTAAGAATTGTTTAAAATCATGAAAATCACTTGATTTAGAATCTATTTGAACAGCCAATAGACCCTCACTTATTTTCTCCTGTTTCAAACTTGACATAATTCTAATTTTTACGGTTTAAATATTTATTGATCAATTTAATTCCATCTTCCGGCCATATGAACATTTTATTACCCATTGCAGCTTGAGCAAAGTAATTGTCTTTATACCATTTTCTTAATTTAGTTTTTGTTTCAAACGAAACGAATCCTTTATAATTTGTTCCCAAACTAAATGATTGATAACAACCAAAAGATATTAGACAACCAGCAACGTATTCAAATCGCTTGGTTGCCATTCCAACATTATGAGGAGCCAATTCTATCAAATTCATAAACAACATTCCTTCAATTTCTGATAATTGAATTAATCCTTCAAGACTATGAGCTCTTCTCTTGACCCTGATCAAATAAATTTTGGAATCTCTACTCTTAAAGGCCGTTTTCCAATTAAAGCTCCAACCATCCTTTTTAAGTGGTAAGTCATTAAGCTCAGCAAGGACAATTTCAGCAGAAACTAGCTTATTCTTTCGATTATCAAGTAATAGTACTACCAAATTAAGTTGTCAATTTTGTATAATCGTAAGATACGCAATTATTATCAGTTTTGTATAATTACTTTCAAATGTGGGCTAACTTCCTATAACTGTATATTGATTATATTAGCAAAAGACAAAGCCCAAACTATTTTATCAACATCCAAAATCGTTGTTCAATAATGAGCCGCCAAAGTTTACTATATCTGCTCTGTCTATCCTTCAACTTGCTTTGGGCCCAAGAAAAAATACCTCCTTGGATTATAATCCCTTGTGATCAGGTACCTGATACGATTTACTTTCAAGAGCAAATTGACGAAGATATTCAGGAAGAACTTTTAGATAGTGGGCTGGAACATAGATATACTTATTGCGTAAAATTTCAATTGGATTCGATGCAGTGGGATACCAACACTCAAGGTCATCAGATTTCAACAATGGAAGTTCCCAGAGAGCCAGACTCTATTGAAATAGTCGATGTAAGAATAACCACTTTTGATCTCGATACTCCGCCAACAGGAAACTCCTTTCTTTCTCTTTACGCTTTGGATTATGGATCTACTATTTGGGCCACGAGATCTTCAGCGACATTTGGTATAAGTATAGCTCCTATGCCAGATGGCATGGGTGGGCGAAATTTTTTAGTGGATAGTAATTTGGTTTATGGATATATTCTTCAATGGATCACCCCTTGGTTTGGTCCATTAAATACTTCAGATAAAGCTTCGACTTTGAATGGGGTGCATCTTTATCCCAATCCTACCGCTGACTGGATAAATTTGGAGTGGAATGAAGGTGAAGAAAAAATACATCAAATAGAAATCTTTGATGGCTTGGGTCGGTTGGTGAAATTGGTTGCCCTTGAAAATCGAAATGATTTGGTTCAAATAGAAACGGGGGATTTGGTTAATGGATCGTATTGGATGACCTTACGAGATAATAAAGGTAGGGTGTTGGGTAGGGAGCAATTTCAAAAATTGGAATGAGTTTGAGAGTTCACTGTTTTTAATTAGATTTAATTAATGAAGAGTCTCTACCTATCAGTGGTTAGTAAACTGAAAGAATCAATCCAATTCTTATTTTAAATTTTCAAAATTTTGGATTGAAGCTACAATAAAGCAGCTCCAAAAACCCCAGCGCTATCGCCCAATTTAGGTCTTACAAAAGTAGTACCTAATGAGTCATTGAAAACATGCTTTTCGACTTCCCATACGCCATCGGAATACAGCAAATCTATTTTTCCTAAGCCTCCTCCTAATACGATTACATCCGGATCTAAAATATTAATCACTTGCGCCATTCCGATTCCGAAATATTTCAAAAGGCGCTGAACTGTTTTGGTAGCGATTTCGTCCTCTCCATTTTGATGTCGATCGACAATTTCTTGCACGGTAAGTTTATTGCCAACTAGGTTTTCGTAATAACGTTCCGTCGCTGGTCCAGAAATGACTTGTTCGACACAACCCACTTTTCCACAATAACAATCGCCACCTTCTTTGTCGAGAAAAATATGGCCCCATTCACCAGCGATTCCTTGTTTGCCTGCTATTAGATTTCCATTGACTACTAAACCTCCTCCGACTCCAGTTCCCATGATAACACCGAAGACTACTTGATTCGCATGAGTATCTTTTGCAGCTCCCATATGCGTTTCCGCCATGGCAAAGCAATTCGCATCATTTGCTAACTCAATCGGAATACCCAAAGCAATCTCTAAATCTCGTTTAAAGGGCATGCCATTCAAGCAAGTCGTATTGCTGTTTTTCATAAGTTGATTGGAAGGGTCCAAAGTTCCAGGCGAGCCGATTCCTAATCGACCTGGTTTGATTCCAGCCTCGATGGTTAGTACTTCTACAATCCTAACGATCTGTTCGATAATATGGTGGTAACCTTGTTTAGCTTCTGTCGGAATTCTTAAGCGTTTGAGTACACGTGGATGCTCACGTTCTTCTAGTATCACACCTTCAATCTTTGTTCCTCCTAAGTCAATGCCCCATAATGGTCCCATGTAGTAGCTAATTTGTCGGTTTTTGAAATAAAATCAATCAACAATGTAGCTGTTTTTAGCGCAAAGATGATGCCGTGATAGGGAGAATATATTAAAAAGGTTCGTGATCTATTCTGATGTTATCAACAAAAAGGAGGCAGGCTTCGTTGGTCGCACTAACGCCAATTTCAATTGAGTTTTGAATGGAGTTAGCCAAAGGCATATTAATTCCGCTAACTGATAAAAGGAGCACATCATCTTGCCAAAGTTCTACTAACCCATCTGTTTGATCAGATAATTTCAAATGAACTTTCGTATTGAACCATTGGTCTGTTGGCACGGTGATATCTTTATCATGTCGATAAATGACTTTTGCCCCAAATTTATTTTCTATGGCTAAGCGATCATTTGATATTAGTAATCTTGGGCCAGGGCTACCTTCAAAGTATTCATTTTCAAAATCAGCTAAAGTGGTTGGAATATTTCCTGTAATTAAAAAGTCTGCAGAAAACCAAAAGTCATCCCCTTTATCAAAATAAAATAAGGAGCTTCGCATGGAAGATTTGCAGGTGATCATGTCGTCGGTTTTGTCTACCGCTGTGAATTTTATACACTTATTAGTAATATTTTTTGGATCATTGACCAAGTCAAATCTGTTGTCAATAAAATCACAAGTTCCATCCAGAATACAATTTCTAAGCGCAACATATTCTTCCACGGTCTTGGCCGAAGGACTTTGTAAGGTAAATGCTCCCCATATTTTTTCTCCAACTTCTTCAATAGTTTGATAGAAAAGATCTAGTGCGTTATCGTAAGATTCGAAATCTTCGAAGGCGCTACTTGCCGTTGGGATATTGCCATCAGGTGATTTTATTAAGACCTTTCCATTGATGACTTCATAATTTTTTTCCAAGAAATTCGCAGGATAATAGTCGAATTGATAGGAACAACCATTTGTCTCAATCAAATAAACTTTTCCATCCTCATCAATGATAACTTCTTCGCCTGTGGGTTGGGTAAATTGACTGACAATTTGATCTAAGGATGGACAGCCTTCGGTGCTATTTTCTTTACAACTTGTCCAGACTAGTAGACAAAGCAGTAGCATGCTAGTTGGTTTCATGTGGTAAACATTTAGGGTAAAACGAAAATAAAATGGCTTTATTTCTCTTTATTCAAAGAAACAATCTTCGCACCAGCTTTTCGACTTAAGAAATCTAGTCTTACTAGAAGGGCAAGACCAATGAAGAAAAAGCTTCCAACCTTGTCGGTTTCCATCATGTCATTAATCAATAAAAAGGAGTTAATGACTACTAGGGATAATACAACAGCCATCGCGGCATGTTGGTAGAAGGGATCAGAAGTTCTATGATAGATTCGTTCCCCTAATATTAAACTATAGATGGCGAGTCCTAAGAAAAATAGCAATCCGAACAATCCTTGTTCACATAACATCAACAAAAAGTAACAGTGAATGGATGATCGATCTGGGTTGTTACTGACATAGGTTTTAAATGCATTCAGTGCATGTTCTTGATAAAAATTGTAAAAATTTCCAGGACCAAATCCTAGCACGGGGTTTTCCTTAAACATAAATATTCCACCTACCCATCGATAGACCCTTTCCATGGTGGAGATGTCTTCCCCTTTAGAAGTGGCAGAAAGCAAGTTGTTGAAATTAGTATGGGTAATCGCCTTTTCAAAAGTGGGCGCATAGTCCAAGTAGGTGTCATTGGTATACAAATGCGTCATCACAAAAAGCACAGCAATGGTTGTGATGACTAAAGCCGCTCGTATTAATTTCCATCTTACGATAAAGTAAGTACCCATAGCTATAAAGACCGCGCCATAAGCTGTTCTTGTATAAGAAAGGTAAACCCCTAGAAGCATCAATAAGGCAATGGAGAATAAAACTCTACGGTTAAAACTTCCTTTTTTATACCAAAATCTAGCAAACCAAACGAAGGGTAAGAACACCGCAAGGATGGCAGCATAGTTTACATGGTTACGGAAAAATGGCCAGGTAACTTTATTTACTTTGTCAAATGCGAATCCTAGCATTCCAAAGCGGATGAAGAATTGAATCAATGCGAAGCTTAAGGGAAGTGCAATGATCCAAACAAGGTATTTAAAGTCCTTTTTTTCTTTTACAAATAAACCTACTAGGAAATAGAAGCTGATGATATACCAAAACTTGGCGAGTGTCCATTTTAAGGAGACGATAAAATTTTCAGATCCAATGGTGCAAACCATGGCCCAGCCAATGTGGAGCAAGACTAAAATACTTAGTGGATGTTTTAAGAATTTGGTGTTTAAAGTCAATCCGTTTTTTAAAAACCAAATAAAAGAGACACCCATGAGTAAGACCATCAGGGGCTCTGTGGGTAGATCTGTTGCTAAAGAGGTGCTAATAGGAATTTCAACGGAAAGTGGAACAGAAAACAGAAGTAACCAAAAAACTTTTTTGAGATCAACTACTGTCCAATAGGCTACTAGTACGACGGCTGGAACTCCAATCAGATATATTTTGTCCAGCGCAATTCCTAGAAGGCTGCATACGACGATGAGCGTTCCAAAGATTCCGAACATCAACTGTTCTTGTGGAATCCCTTGAGCTATGGCTTTAAGCCTCGTCACCTAATAATTCTTTCCAATTTACGGAACGATATGAATCCAGCATTAGAATTCCAATCACCGAAAATAATAAGGCCGCGAAAGTTGAGGCTAAAACAATTATTGATCTAAAAGGTCGAGATTTGAAAATTGGAACTTGTGGTGCTTCCACTAAGTATATTGCTGAGAATTTACTGTCGATAGTTGCGCTAAGTTGTTTTTCTCGTTCTCGATTTTGTGCTAGTTGTTCCGAGGCTTCTTCTTGTACATCACTCAAGGTTTCTACAATAGCCATTCCTTGATTGAATAAACCAAGCTTGGTGTTCAAAAGCTGCAATCCTCTTTTAGCTCCTTCGATATTTGCTTTAGCGACAAATACAGAATCTCGAAATTGCGCAGAATTTCTTTTGCTGTACAATTCAACTTTGGCTTCGTTGATCGCCAATCTAGTTTCTGTTTCTTGTAACATTTCGGACAAACTTTGAGACTGCGTCAAAGTATTATAAATTCCGAATTGCTTCCGCACGTTACCAAGACTATCGTTTAATATGTTGAGTTGAAATTCTTTTTCAGAAACGGTCAGTCTTCGGGTTGCCAATTCAAGCTTTTGACTTTCTTTAATTAGACGTTGCCCGATTTCATCAATTTTCACCCAAGCTGCATCCGCCATTTCTTTTGCCTTGGCAGGATCTTTATCTTCCATAGAAACTTGGATCGCATCGTACTTAGTTTTTTTGACGGTATACAGTTTTCTAAACTGCTTCATCATCTTATGGGCACCTAAGCGCTGATCCAACTTAATTTCGTATCGATCATGTAGATTGAATTTTGAAATTAAGTAGTCGGCGACTTCCTTGCTTTCAGCGATGGTTAGGATCCGATCCATATCTTCTTCTTCTCCATAGTACTGCGTCTCTTTGCTTTCCATCCCAACTGGTTCAGGAAAAGAAAGATTTGGACTAGCCGCATAAAATATAGCAGAAGAAGAATAGTAGTTGGAAAGAAAAACCAAGGCAAAAATACAGGAACCGATAAAGGTGATTCCGCAGATCCACATGATTTTTTTCCGCCACTTCCATATAGATTGGATGACCCCCAGTAGATTGTATTGGTTGTCCATAGATTAGTTGATTATTCGCGCAAAAGTAAGAAAATGCAATCGTTTTACGGGTTATAAACGAAGATCAAGCGGAATAATTACCCATAAATGAAGGATTGTCGGTCTTAAGCATTGAATTGCATCTGAATCTGCTGCGCTAAGTTTCTCTATTGATAAGGCTTTTAAGGAAATTCGGATGAATAATGCGAAGGATTAGAGCCGTAAATAAGACGCCAACAACCGATAGTGCTAAATTGAAAACCCAAGGAAGGCTAGAATAAGTGGTTAAAAAATAGCAGATTAGCAATCCTATGACCGAAAAAACCACTACACTAAAAATAGACTTCCAGTCAAAAGAACCAATCAGAATTCTTCGGCAAAATTCTAACTGAAGCAAAAACATGATAGCTTGGGTAAGTAAAGTACTTCCAGCTGCTCCAATTGCCTGATATTTAGGGATGAAAATCAGATTTAGTGAAAAATTGAGAACGACCCCAATAACTAAGAGTTTGTTCAACTTCGCTAAATCTCCGGAGGCAGTCAAATAAGTCCCTGCTACATAAGTCCCGCTTGTGAAAATAAAAGTCGGCAACAAAAAGGCTAGCAATTCGCCCCAGTAGGGAGTGGCATTGGTATATAATAAGTCCATGATTTCTTGGCGAAAGAAAAAACAACTGATAGCTACACTTGCAGATAATGCGATAACAAGCATAAGCGCTTGGGTGAAAAAAGATTTCATGGGTTCTTTTTCCTTAAACATTCTGGAAAAAATAGGAAGTAAAAGCCCTGCAATCAAAAAGCCCATCATATTAAAGGCATCTAGC
>CALGJW010000397.1 GCA_937930025.1 uncultured Saprospiraceae bacterium
CACGAGCGTATGGACGAGTCTGTCCAAATGGTTAAAGAAAAATTTCCTGAAGTTCATTTAATCGCGAATAAAGACAATCCAGGTTTTTCTAAGGCGAATAATCAAGCGATAAGAAAAGCAGTTGGCGAATATGTCTTATTGCTAAATCCTGATACCGTAGTAGAAGAAGATACATTCAAAAAATGTATTGAATTTATGGATGCTCATCCTAATGCTGGAGGCCTGGGAGTTAAGATGATTGATGGTGCTGGAAAATTTTTACCCGAGTCAAAACGAGGTTTCCCGTCTCCATATGTAGCTTTTTGCAAAATGTTTGGATTGAGTAAACTATTCCCAAAATCCAAGCGATTCAATCAATACCATCTTGGTTATTTAGACAAGGAAGAAAATCATAAAATCGAAGTATTGGCGGGTGCTTATATGTGGCTGCGAAAATCTGTATTGGATGAAATCGGCTTACTGGACGAAACATTTTTTATGTATGGAGAGGATATTGATCTTTCTTATCGAATAGTAAAAGCTGGATACGAGAATTATTATTTCTCTGAAACTAGAATAATACATTACAAAGGGGAAAGTACAAAGAAGGGTTCTTTGAATTATGTGAAAACCTTCTATAATGCAATGATAATTTTTGCTCAAAAACATTTTCAATCTAATAAAGCTAGATCACTTACCTTTTTGCTTAGTATCGCAATTTATTTTCGAGCCTTCATTACGCTAGTTTCTAGTGTAGGCCGTAGGTTGATTCTTCCTTTATTAGATGCAGGAAGTATTATAGCTGGGATGATTTTATTAAAGAATTTTTGGGCGAGTTATTATTTCGGTGATCCTAATTATTATCAATCGCAGTTTAACTATTTTAATATTCCACTTTACACGGCCATTTGGATTGGCGCCTCATTTTTGTTTGGTGCTTACGATAGGCCACTGAAATGGGGTCCTTTAGTGCGTGGATTATTAGTAGGAACATTAGTGCTAGCAGCGATTTATGGTTTTTTAGATTTGACGTATCGATCCTCAAGGGTACTCATAATCTTTGGTTTTTTCATGGCTCTTTTTGTAATGACATTGGTGAGATTGCTCTTCCAATTTTTTCAGAATGGAAGCTTCGCTTTTGGTTCTCAAAGACCTCAAAACCTTGTAATTGTCGGCTCACAGAAAGAAGTTGATCGAACGCTTTCGCTACTTGAAAAAGTTCACGCGCCTAAAAATTTCATCGGAAGAATTGCCGCTCCAATTGGTAATGAAGATAATGCCATTAGCTCCTTTCAGCAACTGGACGAGGTCGTTCGGATTTACAAAGTCGAAGAAGTTATTTTTTGCTCTGAGGATGTTCCCGCCAATGATATTATGGAATGGATGTCTACTATCGGATCTAAAGTGGACTATCGAATTATTCCTTCAAAAAGTGAAAGCATTATAGGAAGTAGCTCGAAAAATTTCGCCGGAGAATTGTATACAATTGATGTTACTTTCGATATTGATAATGTTGGCCATAAAAGAAACAAAAGAATATTTGACTTCAGTTTGGGAATTATTCTTTTGATATTTGGACCAATATTATTGTTTTTTCAATTTCAACCTTTCAAATATTTAAAAAATATCCTGGAAGTTATTTTAGGGAAAAAGAGTTTGGTGGGATATACTAAAAATTTTGATACGTCTAAATTACCTAAAATTAAATCGGCAGTCTTAAGTCCTATTTCTGTTTTTCATTCATCTCCCAAAAAGGAAGCAACCGACAGACTTAATTTTTTCTATGCTAGAGATTATAGAGTAGAAAAAGACTTCGAAATACTTTGGAAGGGATTTCGGAAATTAGGGGGCCAAAAAAATAATAAAGATGCTAAACAGTAAAATAAAAAAAAGAGCTAAAGCAATTCACAAAGACGTTGTCGCTATTCGTAGGCATATTCATGCAAATCCGGAATTAAGCTACCAGGAAAAAGAAACCGGAAAATTTGTATCGGCTGAACTCAAAAGGATTGGAATACCACATAAGCATGGCGTGGCAGAGAATGGAGTTGTGGGAATCATAAAAGGTAAAAACCCTAAGTCCAAAACTATCGCTTTACGCGCAGATATGGACGCACTTCCAATTCAAGAGATAAACAAAGTAAAATATAAGTCTAAAAAAAGTGGCGTAATGCACGCTTGTGGACATGACGTACATACTGCCTCCTTACTTGGAACAGCTAGGATTTTAAATGAAATTAAAGATGAATTTGAAGGTACAATCAAACTCATTTTTCAACCCGCAGAAGAAAAGTTACCTGGTGGTGCATCATTGATGATAAAGGAAGGAGTATTGAAAAACCCTGCTCCAAACGGAATTATCGGACAACATGTGCATCCTCCGCTTGAAGTTGGAAAAGTAGGAATTAGATCGGGGCTATATATGGCTTCGGCCGATGAACTTCATATTAGCATAAAGGGAAAAGGTGGCCATGGGGCTTTACCTCATAATTGTGTCGATCCAATAATGATAGCGGCAGAATTGCTCACCACTTTACAACAGGTAGTGAGTCGTAAAGCAAATCCTATCTTACCAACGGTTCTAACTTTTGGAAAAATAAATTCTGTCGGTGGAGCAACTAATGTGATACCAAATGAGGTTCAACTTAAAGGAACTTTTCGAACCATGGATGAAAAATGGCGCTCAAAAGCCCATAAAATCATGAAAAATGTGGCATCAGCACTCTGTAAATCCCTCGGAGCCACCTGTGATTTCAATCTTATTATTGGCAGTCCTTGTTTGTATAATGACCCAGATTTGGCGGCAAAAACCAAAAATCTTATGATCAAGTATATGGGAAGGAAAAATGTTGTTGATCTTCCTATCAGAATGACCGCAGAGGACTTTGCCCATTATACTCACCAAATTCCTGGTTGTTTTTATAGGTTGGGAACAGGAAATAAGAAGAAAGGAATCACTTCTCCAGTCCATACCAATACGTTTAATGTAGATGAAGATTGTTTAGCAGTAAGTACTGGCCTAATGGCTTGGTTAGCAATCAATTAAGCCTGTCACAAATAGATAAATAATTAATATGAAATATTTCTATAAGAATAGTAACTTTTAGGGCTAGAATTCGTTAAAATTAGGGCCTCTTAGAATTCCTACTGAACACAAATCTAAATCACCTACAACAGTCCAAAATCTATGGAGAAAATTTTAATTGTTGATGACGAAATAAGCATCAGAAAAACACTTAGAGAAATATTAGAATTTGAAAAATTTGAGGTAGAGGAATCACCTGATGGTCTTGATGCTTTGGTTAAGCTAAAGCAACATAATTTTGATGCAGTTATTTGTGATATCAAAATGCCCAAAATGGATGGGATGGAGACCCTTGAAAGAATCCAAATCTTATGTCCGGATGTCCCTGTGATTATGATTTCTGGTCATGCGGATATTGATGGGGCTGTAGAGGCGGTAAGAAAAGGTGCCTTTGATTTTATTTCAAAGCCGCCCGACTTGAACAGACTATTGATTACTGTTCGAAATGCAATGGACAAGTCTTCTTTGATTACTGAGACTAAAGCGTTAAAGAGAAAAGTTTCAAAGAATAAGATCCAGGACATCGTAGGAGAATCCAAAGAAATTTTATCCATCAAAGAAACTATTGCCCGTGTAGCTCCAACCGAAGCTCGAGTATTAATTACTGGTAGCAATGGTACAGGTAAGGAGTTAGTCGCGAGATGGCTCCACGAAATGAGTGCTAGAAGAGAAGGGAATATAGTAGAAGTGAATTGCGCTGCAATCCCTTCTGAACTAATAGAATCTGAACTTTTTGGACATGAAAAAGGTTCTTTTACCTCGGCTCATAAGCAACGAATTGGAAAATTTGAACAAGCCAATGGAGGAACTATTTTTCTAGATGAGATTGGTGATATGAGCTTGAAAGCTCAAGCCAAAGTTTTAAGAGCATTACAGGAAAGTAGAATTACCAGAGTGGGTGGAGAAAAAGAAATTAAAGTAGACGTCCGAGTTCTGGCAGCAACAAATAAAGATCTTCGGTTAGAAATAGCAAAAGGAAGATTTAGAGAAGATTTGTATCACCGACTGGCAGTAATTATTATCCAGGTCCCTGGTTTAAATGAAAGACGAGGTGATATTCCTGAATTAGTCGATCATTTTGCTGGAATGATCTGTAACGAATACGGCGTTCCCAAAAAGAACTTTACAACAAAAGCGTTGAAGGGTTTGCAAGATTATAATTGGACAGGAAACATAAGAGAGCTTCGAAACGTGGTCGAAAGACTTATTATATTGAGCGGAGAAAGCGTAACGGAAAAAGAAGTAGAGGCGAATGTGAAGAGAGTTCAGACGAATACTTCTTCCGATTTACAGCATGTTTTTGATCGTTTTGATTCTGAAGCCGCATTAATGGCTTATGTGAAAAATGAATACGAAACTTACAGAACAGCAATGGTTTAAACAATTGTTTTCTGTAAATTAAAAAAATACTTACCTTTCAGCAGAGCCTACCATTTGGTAGGCTCTTTTTTGCCACCCAATAAATAATTAATGGACGAACAAACAAAAGACGAAAAGACGCAAGTAATTCAAAGAAAAACTTGGACGAAATTAAAAGGAGAGAATTCTTGGACAATGTTCAAAGTAATTTCCGAATTCGTAGACAGTTTTGAAGTAATGAATAACATTGGCCCTTGTATTTCCATTTTTGGATCTGCCAGAACAAAACCAGGGCATCCTCATTACCAATTGGCAGTAGATATAGCCAAAAGATTAACCCAAGAAGGATATGGGATCATAACCGGCGGAGGACCTGGAATTATGGAAGCAGGTAATAAAGGCGCAGCTATGAATAATGGGGTAAGTGTAGGATTAAATATTGATCTTCCTTTTGAACAAAGCCATAATCCTTATATAAACCCAGATTTAAATCTTAACCACAGATACTTTTTTGTAAGAAAAGTAATGTTTGTAAAATATGCCCAAGCCTTTGTAGTGTTACCTGGTGGCTTTGGTACTATGGATGAACTTTTCGAAGTGCTTACACTCATTCAGACTAAAAAGATTACAAGAGTTCCTGTAATCCTTATGGGTTCTAAATTCTGGAATGGTCTCAAGGATTGGATAGTGGAAGTGATGCTCAAGCAGGAAAATAATATTAATGAAAAAGATTTGGAACTAATGCCAATTACGGATGATCCGGATGAAGTGATACAGATAATTAATGATTGGTTTGATTCTGAAGCAGAGGGTAGAAGTCTTGAACCTAACTACGATCTATAATTATTGATTTGGTACTTGTTGAAAAGCGATAATAAATTAAAAGTTATTATCGCTTTTTAATTTAATAATACCCACGATAGTCCAAATCGGAATACACGATAAGGAATAGGGTAGTCAGGTGTTCTGTAGCCGAACTGATCAGGTATAATAAAGGAAGCAGCATTTTCCATTCTTACATAAAACCTTAGGCGTTCTCTTTTAAAGCTTAAAAACGGATCTACTTGTGGGTAATACTTAAGTGTTTGATTTGAATTGTAAAATTGTCCAATAATGGGTTGATATCTTCTGGCCTTGTAGCTTGTATGAAAAACTGTTGCGGCTCCAATTCGAAGTAATACCTTATTCTTAAAAACGGGACTTTCGACGTAAAGTTTATGTCTAGAATAAATTTGCGGAAGCGCTAGGATTTCATCATTGGTTTGCTGTAAGACCACAACATTATCTAAGTGCAATACTCCAAGTTTGAAATTTTGCTTTACGATGAGTTGAGATATAGCAAAAATTTCGTCTTTTTGATTGGCAATTCCTAAAGTGTCTAGATAAATATAATTGTCCAGTAAATGAAAATTAGTAGAAATAGTCGTATTCGTTTTATCTATCGTAAGTGTACCACCTAGTTTAGTTTCTAAAGTTTTCTGAAAATCATTGTTCCAAAATTCAAACCCCGAAATATAAAATCGACTCTGAAAAATACTCGGTTCGTAGGCTTGAGAAAGCGCTATAGCCTTTAGACTTCCGACTCTGTCTAGTTTGAGGTTGACACTTCCGCTTAGTGAATAATCTCCTGCATTGTAACCTGCAAAATGAAAACTTCCTTCAGCCTGAACTGCTATGTTTTTTATCGGGCTATAATCTATGTTTCCAAAGAGCGAAATATTATTAGTGCTTGAAGAATCAGAATTCTGCGAATATTTATTATAACTATACTTTATTCCAGCTTTAAAAAAATCTCTAGGAGTTTGAGTCTTTCCAGCACTTTTAGATCCTATGCTTGAAGTGGTTATGAAGAATTGATTCTCAACCCCAGAATGATTTAATTTGTATTGAAGTCCTTGATTGTAGACATAAAAGTTTTTGTAAAATGAAGAGTCAGGATTTAAGTCAGCATACTTATAAAATCCTGTAAAGAAGTTTAAGTCATGTCCAAGACTGATCTGCCTCCTTTTGCTCATTAACCTGTTCGGATCGATGTAGTTTTCCTTCTTAGGCTTTTTTCTTTTCTTTAATTTTTTAGGGATTAAGTCAGAACTCAAACTATCACGCGCCATAGCCAAAGAGTCCATACCAATAGAATCTATTCCACTGGTATCAATAGTCACCAGCGAACTGTCTGCTGCAATTTTTATCGAATCATTTGGTATTGCACTTAAAATTTCTCGTTCAAGGGTAGAATACGTGGAATCAACTTTTTTACCTGATAAACTATCGCGATCTATCATTGGAAAATCTTTCAAATTTTCAGATTCCTGTAAAGTTTTTGGAGACGGATTTCTCAGATGATAATATTGACGTAAGCCTACCGTTCGCATTCGATATCTTGTCGTGTCAGCATTTAATAATACAGGAACAGTTCTTTCTCTCTGAAGATTCCCTGCGAAAGTATCTGGATAGTTCACTCCACCATTTTCTAAGTGAACTGTAGAATTAGCTGTATAGGTCAAAAAATTCTGATATTTCCCATCTGGATGATGATACCAGAAGCCCGTATTCATCGCATAGTCTCGTGCAAGTTGTTGTTGATAAACTCCACGATGGTTTATTCTATCATGTTGAATTGTAAAACTTAAGCTCTTTCCAAATTCTGTGGCGAACTCTAACTTTAGGTTTTGGTCATCTTGGGTTCGCCCTTGATTATAAGTAGCGTTGGTATAAGGACTATGAAGGCGATAAAATTTCAGCCCTTCTTTTTTTAAGTAATAAGGATCAAACGAATGAAAACCTGACCGTAATCCATTTTTCATTTCTGATTGATAAACAAGTGGAGTTAACGGGCTACCTAAATTTCCCAGATTAGCATAAGAATATTCCCCTTGGAATGCTGGATCTGGTTGTGAAAATAAACCGTCCAACAAGGTGTCCTGTTTATCTAAAATCAAAAATGGATTATCCATATAGAAAAACTGGGTATCAAAGGTATCCTGCGTTGCGACCGGCCTGTTAAACAATCCTGTTCCCTTTGGCGCATTTTGGCGAGTGCTATCTGAAACGGTGGATTCCGAGGATCTCGAAGGTCTAGTCTGTGCGGTAAGGCATTGAGGGATCAACCATAAAAGCAAGAAACTCAATAAGACCATTGAGCGCCATAGTTTCATAGTGATTCTTCTTGTCATAGAATTAATTAAATACTAGTTAGTGCCTATTATTAAACGGTTTTGCAATGAAAAAAGTCCCTTTTAGCGGTAATACATTAACACCGCTCCAAACATAGTTATCAATGCTACTAAAACCGTAGCCATTCGGATACTATATCTCATATGACTTGTAAAAATTCTAATATTATCCGCTTGCTTTGGGTATTTAGGAATTACTTCAGCTTCCATTTTTGCAGGATTGAACATATGAGTTGCTCCGAATTCCACCCTTGCCTTAACTAGTTTTTTATACACCTTAAGCACCTTAACTCGAAAATAAACATTCAAAAAAAGCATTGCTATAAAAAGCCCAATAATAAGGGTAATCAAAAACTTGAACATTGGAAATTTTTAGCAAAGGTAAGCTTTCGTTCTCATTGAAAAAAGGAAAACTAAGTCACAGATTCTTAATCGACTATCCTCGTTTTGCCCTCTATATCAACTATTTACGGATATAATTCCTGAATAATGTAACTCTAGTCAGAATTTGGAGTATAAATAAAACCTTCCCAAAACCGATTACCTCTGAAGGAATCTTCTAATCAAGCGATTAGAGGTACTTCCTCAATCGGTAAATTTTGGCTTTCGATAAGTACCGCGATAGACTTCCTAAGGAAATAACAAGACCATTGGTAATTAATAACCAATGGTTAAAGGGGATATCGCCATATCAATCTGTTTGCGATACTTAGGTAGAAAGTTAATTATTAAAGAACAGCTCATGAAAAAAATTAGTGTTTTACTTACGGGATTTATGCTATTGTGGCAGCTTAACACTGCCCAAAGTCAATCCTGCAGCTTGGCCAGCGATTTATCTGCTAGTATTTCATTAGACGCCCAATGCTCCGCATTGGTTGATCCCATGGATTACATTAATGCAAGTCCAAATTGTACCACCAATTTCTCAGTTGATTTATTCAACGAAGTAGGCCAACTGCTTTCAACTTCGCCCTATGTCACTTCTGCTGAATTGGGAACACAGGTTACCGCCGTTATAACCAATCTTGACGAAAACGTTAGTTGTTCTGTTCTTTTGGATATTTTGGACAAATCAGTCCCAAGTTTAATTTGTGGAGATTTGATTTTTTCTTGTACTGAAGAAAATGTTGAACCAAAAGTTTTTAGCAGTAGCAATACCTCCTTTTCCTCTATTCAGAATGATTGTGAGATTATTAATTTTAATATTTCTGGAGAAATTGGAACTGTTCAAGATGTAAATATCAGTTTAGATCTTGATCTCAATAATTCCAATGACTTTGAAATTATCTTAGCTGATCCATTTGGTGCTGCTCTTGTTTTATTGGCAGATGACTTAGTAGGCTGCTTGAATAATAACCTTACAATTAGTTTAGATGAAAACAGCACGTTAACATACAACGATTTATCTACAGCCTGTTCAGCTAGCGATTCCACTATTGGTGTATTTCAAGCGCTCGGCCCGCTTAGTCATTTTAATGGCGGAATGCCAAACGGTAATTGGGAATTATCTATTTGTAATAATACAAGCAATCCAATATACTTTCATGGTGCCTCATTAAATATATCAACTAGTTCTAGCATAATACCTCTTCCATTGCCAGCAGGTGTAGTAGCAACTCCAACATCAAATAATACTTACTCGCTTATTGGTTTTGATGGTTGCGGCACTGCAATTCTTTCCTATCAAGATTTAGTGGATTTGCCAAATTGCCAATCCGATTATAATAAAGTCATTGAAAGAAATTGGATAGTTGAAGATCTTGCGGGAAATCAACAATCCTGCACGCAGGTAATTTCTTTTCTACGAGAAGCACCACAAGATGTTGATCTGCCCGGTGATAGGTCAGTAGCTTTAGGAAATGCGTTGCATTGCGATAATCAAACTCCAACCCCAGCCGGAACAATTCCAAACATTGGATGGAATAGTTTGCCAAATGGAAATCCCTCCCCGGATAATGAATATTACCCAGCACCAAATGATGACATTGTAAAATGGTTTGGAACTGGTCGTCCAGAAGTGGGAGGCTGTTTTGATTTGGATTTTACGTACTCAGATCTTAGGATTGAGCAATGTTCAAATGGAGCTTCACAGTCTTGCTTTAAAGTAAATAGAACTTGGACCGCTATTGATCCTTGCGATGGCTCAACTTTTACCCACTTACAACAAATTTATGTCATTGATCCCGTTGGTCCCACGATCACAGGAATCTCCGATGTTACCATTTCCACTAAAAGTAACAGCTGTGAAGCTGATTGGTTAGTTCCAATTCCTGTATTAAATGATAACTGCTCCGATCCATCTACGCTGACCTATTCGGTTGCCTCAGATTTCGGATACCTAACTTTTGATGCAAGCACTAATCAATACACGGTAAATGATCTTCCGGTTGGAGATAATCAAGTTAACCTATTAGCTAGTGATTGTTGTGGAACTACAACGACTAAAACCATTAATGTACAAGTACGAGATTTGGTTCCTCCTTATGTGGTTTGTGAAACTTTCCGAACAATAGGTTTGGGAAATAATGGGGTAGCAAAGTTATTTGCCTCTTCTTTTGACGATGGTTCGAATGATGGATGTGGACCGGTATTCTTCAAAGTAATTCGATACGATGATTTGCTTGGAACGGAGAACGGTAGCACGGCTAATCAAAATACACTTAACGGTCATTCCTTATCAGGAGATGATGACACTTCTTTGCCTGAAAACCAAATTTATTTTGACGACGAAGTATTTCTTTGTTGTGATGACATTGATGTGCAAACAATGGTTGTCCTTCGAGTTTTTGATATTAATCCCGGATCAGGTCCTGTAGAGCCAAGTAGGATGGCCGTAGGTGGAGATTTATTTGGAAGATTTAATGATTGCATGCCTTTTGTAAATACAGAAGATAAATTGCCTCCTCAAGTTTTTTGCCCTGCGAATATTACTTTGAATTGTGAGGATGATTATACTGATTTAGGTATAACTGGAATGGCAACTGCTTCAGATAATTGTGAACTGATAAGTTTAACCCATCAGGATTCGGAAAGTCTCAATCAATGTAATGTTGGAGTAGTGACTAGAGTATGGACTGCAACAGACCACACAGGAAGAACTGCTAGTTGTGTGCAATATATTACATTACAAGACCTAACTGATCCAGTCATCACCTTTCCATCTAATCGAACGATCGACTGTACAGAAATTAATGATCTTAGCGTAACAGGTTCTCCTGAAGTTGACGACAATTGCGCATTGATAGGTTGGAATTTTAGTGATGAAGTATTTCAGATTAGCGGTACTTGTAACCAAAAAATTGTACGTACTTGGTCCGGAATGGATCTTTGTGATTGGGTGGCCTATTCCCATGTTCAAACGTTAATAGCCGAGGATTCCGAAGCTCCCGTTTTTACAAATGTGCCAGCGGATGTTACAGTCAGTTGTGATAATATCCCCACAGCGGCGGATGTTCAAGCAGTTGATGAATGCGATAACTTTGAAAGTTTAGTATTTGAGGAAAACATTGCTGGCCAAACTTGTGATCACACTTATATATTACAAAGAATTTGGACAGCGTCCGATGCTTGTGGAAATACAGATGTTTTAAATCAGTTTATTACTGTAGAAGATATTGAGGCTCCGATGTTTGATAGTATCCCGCAGGATATGACATTGGAATGTTTTGATCAAGCTGTAAATATTCCTTTGACATCAACGGATAATTGTGATCCCAATCCTATGGTGATGTTTGTAGAAAATATTATTTCAGGTGATTGCCCTAACCGATATACATTGGTTAGAACTTGGACCGCTACGGATATTTGCGGAAATGATCGTGTTATAAATCAGAACCTAGTTTTTTCTGATGATGAAGGTCCTACATTAATGAATGTTCCCGTCAACGTAACTATCGTTTGCGGGGAGCAAGTCCCTGCTGTTCCTACAGTAACTGCCGTTGACAATTGTGACGGAAACATCGTTCCTGTTTTGACTCTGCAGGATGGAATGCAGCCTTGTGTCGATGGGATTGTACAAACTAGAATATGGACAGCCACTGACCTTTGCGGAAATATCACTATTGATAGTCAGCAAGTATTTTTATTTGATACGGAGGGGCCAACGCTTCTAAATATTCCTCCTGATCAAACCTTGTCTTGTGAAGCAAATACACCAAGCGGTATGCCTACCGCTAATGATGATTGCAACGGCGTAGTTCCGGTAGAAAGTGTAGATAAGGTCGCCTTCAGCGATTGTTTTCAAACTTTTACTATAACTAAAATTTGGACAGCCATCGACAATTGTAATAATCAGACTGTAGATTCTACGCGTTACACTTTTATTGACGATGAAGCTCCAGTTTTAACCGGAGAATTTGACGACATCACTATAAGTTGTGCGGATGATATTCCAGCTAACACGGTCACCATAAATGACAACTGTGATGGAAATCCAATGCTATCCAATTCTGAAAATGAAATTCCAGGTGATTGCGCTCAAGAAAAAATGATTGTTAGATCATGGACCGGCACCGATGGCTGTGGAAATGATACAACTATAACAAGAACGATTACTATCATCGATGATCAAGCTCCAAAGTTTGATGCTCGTCCAGATGACATGACCGTAGAATGTGATGCAATTCCCGCTATACCAAATGTTGGAGCACAAGATTCTTGCGATCCTAATCCAACGTTATCTTTTAACGAAGAAAGGACTGATGGTGATTGTACATTCAATTATGTGCTAACTAGAACTTGGACGGCAACTGATGATTGTGAAAACAGTAATTCCATCACTCAAGTAGTTACAGTGAGAGATACACAGCCTCCAATATTTAATGGAGGTCCAACCTTGATTAATGCTAGTTGCGATAATGTACCGCCTAGAGTTAATCCGACCGCTGTGGATAATTGTGATAATTCAGTCACGCTTGGTTTTAACGAAATTAGAATTGACAGTACATGCGCCAATTTATATAGACTCAATAGAACATGGACGGCATCTGATGATTGTGGAAACGAATCAACCTTTGTTCAAAATGTCATCGTGAGAGATACAGAGGCTCCAGTTCTTTCGGGTATTCCTATGGATATAACTATAGATTGTTCTGCTCCACCACCTCCTCCTTTTGTGGTATCAGTTACGGATAATTGTAATATGGATATTGTTATTGAGGTTACCCTTGATACCCTAAGTATTGAATGCCCTGGAATGGGAGTAATTAGACGAACTTGGACGGCTGATGATGGCTGTGGAAATAGTACTTCCGAGACCCAGACTGTTACCTTTATAAATGCCTCAAGTCCTGAATTAGTTGGAGTGCCAGATGATATTACTGTTGATTGTAGTGCAATTCCAACTGCAGCCATGCCAACAGCCAGTGGGGCTTGCGGTTCTTTCGTAACTATTGTTTTGGAAGAAACTATTGCGGATGGTAATTGTCCGTTTAATTATACGCTTACTAGATCTTGGACTGCAAAGGATGAATGTGAAAATTCTACAACTTTGGATCAAGTAATCACTGTTCAAGATTTAATTGCACCAACTTTATCTGATCTCCCTCAAGACATTACGATTGATTGTAATTCGCAGTTGGATACAATTAATCCTATAGCAATGGATAATTGTGATACTTCTCTTACCCTAGTATTTGTAGAAACTGAAATAGAATTGGATTGCTCTCTTGAAAAAATATTAGAGCGTAGATGGACTTATACAGATGATTGTAATAATAAAGTGAGTCATGTTCAAAGAATAATGGTTCAGGATACAATGGCTCCAGTGATTATGAATATTCCAGCAGATATAACAATTAGTTGTATTGATGCTGATATGGATTTTGGTGAACCCACAGTTATGGATAATTGTGATGATGTAGATTTAGAAGAGGAGGAAAGTGAAGCGATAGAATGTGTTGGAACATTTGTTTTAACAAGAACGTGGACTGCTGAGGATGCTTGTGGAAATTCTGCTACCGCCTCTCAGATCATTACTGTTAAAGATGAAGACGCTCCTGTCTTTTCTGACATGCCAGCAGATTTAACTGTAGACTGCGATAATTTACCTGCAATTCCAAATTTAACCATTCTGGATAGTTGTGATGAAGACCCGACGTTAGATTTCAATGAAACTCAAATCGCTGGTAATTGCCCTGGGAATTATCAATTACAAAGAATTTGGATTGCCAGTGATGACTGTAATAATATTGCTCGAGATACTCAGTTGATTACGGTTCTAGATACACTGCCTCCAACATTTGTTGATTTCCCAGATGACTTTACCGTTCAATGTGCTAGCGCTCCAGCTATTAATCAAGTTGTAGTTCAGGCCATGGATAATTGTGACGCCAATGTGGAGATTCAAATCGTACAAACTAATCCAGCACTGGATAGTATCTGTATTAATCAATTTAGAATTGAACGAATATATACTGCAATAGACCACTGTAACAATAGGACGGTGGATACCTTATACATAACTGTTCATGATGAGGAAGATCCATTCTTTAATGTTTCTATTCCAGATTCAATAACGGTACAATGTGATAATATTCCTACTGGAAATGAGATCACCGCAATAGATAATTGTGGGATAGTTGATGTAACTTTTAGCGCGGATACGATCTTAGGATTTTGCACCAATACTTTTATCATTGATCGATATTTTGTGGCACAAGATCCATGTGGAAATTCCCGTCTCGATACCATGCGTATAAAAGTGATCGATACGATTCCCCCAACGTTCACATTTGTCGATACCTTTTTAACAGTATCCTGTGATGAACTACCGGTGGATGTACCTGGAGTTGTCGCGACAGACAATTGCGGACTAATGGGCGACGTACAATTCGTGCAAGATAAAACAGATGAAGAATGCCTGCATACTTATAAATTGGTAAGATCCTGGTCGATCATTGATGAATGTTCAAATTCTTCTGAAACCATTCAAATCATCCAAGTAAGAGATTCTATTGGACCAGTTTTGGTTTCTGTGGTTAATGATATTACAGTGAGTTGCGATAGTATTCCAACTGGAGAAGATGTTTTATTTGAAGACAGTTGCGATGGGGAGCCGACGGTGGATATTACTGATTTTAGAATGGACGGGAATTGCGATAATAACTTTGTTTTAACTAGAAGGTTTGTTGCGCTTGATGCTTGCATGAATAATTCAGATACCATCTTTCAATCCATTTCAGTATTTGATTCTGGTATTCCAACTTTTGAATGCCCAGTAGTGGATACATCCAAAATCACTAATTTGAATGTCAACGAAGATTGTACTATTTGGGTAAATATTCCTATACCATTTAATATTTTTGACAATTGTGATAGTATGCCTATTGTTTCTCACAATAGCCTTTATGGAGATCCTGATTCTAGCGCCGCTTCAGGATTTTATCCGCTAGGTTCCACAATAGTGACTTATTATGTTACTGATGCTTGTGGAAATTTAGATTCCTGTGAGGTAAATGTCGTTGTAATTGATAAAGAAGATCCCGCGATTGCATGTAATGGAATTGGAGATGAATTGGAAATAGGGCCAGATGGAACAGTCAGAATATGTGTTGAGCAGTATATGAATCAAGCTTCGGATTGCCAAGAGTTTGAACGTTTCTTTTTGCCGGATTCAACGCAGTGTCTGACATTTGATTGTAACCAAGTTGGTCAAACAGTAAATTTAATTGCTGTGGCTATTGATATAGATGGAAATGATAATGGCTGTTTTAACCAGGTTGTAATTTCTGATCCAGATGGTAATTGTAATGGTTTGTCAGGAGAACAAATCCACGGCTTAATAGCCAATGAAGACGATCGTCCAACCGCAGATATTCCTGTATTCGTAGATGGTTCCCAAGGGAATAATACTTCGACAAATGATCAAGGGGAATATGTAATCACAAATGCGCAAGTTGGAGAAAATTATACCATTCTTCCAAGGTCAAACCGTGATGTTAGGGCCGGAATTACAACGTTAGATTTAGTACAATTAAGTCGTCATATTATTGGTTTGCAAGCACTAGATTCCCCCTATAAGCTAATTGCTGCGGATGTCGATTATTCTAATACACTTGATGCATTTGATATTCTAGAACTTCAAAAATTGATTATTTTCGATATTCCTGAATTTCAAAATGGAAATGCTTGGAGATTTGTAGATAAAAATTATGACTTTAAAAATCCTAGTCAACCTTTAATGGAATACTTCCCAGAGCTGATCGAAATTAATCCGCTTCAAGTTGATCCACCTTCAGCAGATTTTATTTCTGTTAAACTGGGAGACCTTAATAATTCTTACCTAGGTTTGCCAGAGAATTTGGAAAAATCTAAATGGAACTGGCAAATTCCAAACTTGAATATTCCTGCAACTAAGCAATTCATTCTTCCTCTTTACGCAGAAGCGTACGAGCATTGGAATGGTTTACAAGCGGAATTATTTTTTGATAACACTTCCGTAAAAATAGTGGAGCTTATCCCTGGTCAATTGAACCCTGTATTTAATCTTCAAAAAGATCGATTACTAATCAGTTGTATTTCCAACGGTGTAGAATCAATTGACGAGAAGGAACCAATTTTTTCAATATTATTAGAAGCTAATTCGCTAATCTCAAGTAATTCGATATTTACTTTGGGCAATAAATATTTGCCAGCATATGTAGTTTCAAAGAATGAAATTTCTAATACAATTGGATTGGAAGTAAAACAATCGAATGAGATTACCGTACAATCTTCAAAGGATCTTCCAATCCTTTTTTCCAATCGACCCAACCCATTCAGTGAGCAAACCACTATTCGGTTTTCTATACCTGAAGAGGGAAATGTGGTCTTAAGTATTATGGATGTTTCTGGTCGCACGCTTTACCGGCAAGAACAATATTTAAAAGAAGGCTACCATGAGGTA
Organism: uncultured Saprospiraceae bacterium; assembly: GCA_937930025.1. Taxonomy (GTDB): domain Bacteria; phylum Bacteroidota; class Bacteroidia; order Chitinophagales; family Saprospiraceae; genus JABDJM01. The sequence goes on from CALGJW010000397.1 coordinate 16,481, forward strand.
GTCGTATTGCGAGATCAACTAAAAGCTGAGGGTGTTTTAATCAGTCAGTTGGTCACGACTAAGGGAATAGTTTCGCAAAAGCTTTTATTATTAAATCAGTAATTCCATAGACAAACCGATTTTGAAGTGAATGGCCTTTCGATTTTATCGGAAGGCCATTTGTTTTGTACATATTTTTGGTGCTTTGAAGAATTATTCACTTTTTTACTTGACGAACTGAACCTACTGAATATGTCCAGAATCAAATACTTGTTCTTCTTCTTCTTCTTCTTATGTGCCTTTAGCATAGTCGTCAGTGCTCAAGAAGAATTGGATCTTTCTTATTATTTTCCAAATGAAGTATTTGATGCTTCTATTACTTCTCCAAAAGAAGGAATCGGCTTTACACCAGGGGAGTGGCATGTTAGTCATGATCGCTTGGTGAGCTATATGTATAAATTGGCGGAAGAGTCTCCTAGAGTATCACTAATTCCTTATGCCAAATCACATGAAGGTCGACAGTTACTAGCATTGGTTATCAGCTCGGAAGACAATCAAAAAAACTTAGAAACTTTAAAGCAGCAACATTTAGATTTTGCATCTGGAAAAATAAAGTCCCTTTCTGATCGCATACCAACAGTTTTATACCAAGGTTACTCCGTTCATGGAAATGAATCGAGTGGGGCAAACGCAGCGGTCTTATATGCTTACTATCT
>CALGJW010000398.1 GCA_937930025.1 uncultured Saprospiraceae bacterium
GTCAGCATCCCTAAGCATATTTGTAATCATAGGGGTTTTTTCGAGTTGTAGCTGGTCTGAAAAACAGAAAAAAGAATTTGAAGAGCAATGTTCAAAAACTGAGTACATTCAATATCTGAGTTTGAATTTTACAGGATTTGAATTTGATGAGATTGACAATGTTAAGGTAAGGCAAATTCATCACGGAAATGTTGTCGACTCTTTTTATGTTCATCCCAATAGAAAATCATTTGAACCACAACGGGCAAGATATTCCGCCAAGATAGAAAGACCATTGCGTATTAAAGATACCTTTGAATTCCTGATCGCAAAACACACGCCCTATATTTTATCTAACATGAGAATGATCATGTGGCCACAATTTACCATGTTCTCTGAAGGTTATGGTTGTGTAATGGGAGACTATAATATTAATGGCGTGCGATTTGAACACGATACAAGTCCTGACTTTGTAAAAAATGGATTTAAATTTGAATTGGAAAAATAAAAACTACCTTGTAGCAGGGAATAAGGAATGCTCCTTGGGAAATTAAAAAGAGCAAAAGGATTGTATTTCAACAAAATTGAGATAAAGTAAACTACCATCGCCTATGTTATTTGAACCAAAAGTTACGGCTTTTCTACCAACCATCAACCCAACCGAATCCAAGCTATTCTACATGGACGTCCTTGGACTAAAACTAATATCTGAAGACCCTTACGCATTAGCGTTCGAGGGGAACGGATCATTAATACGAATTACAACTGTTGGTGAATTTAAACCACATCCATTTGCCGTTTTAGGATTTAGGATCGAAGAGATCATTACTGCAGTGGAAACGCTGACCGAAAAAAAGGTGAAATTTGAGATATACCATGGGCTCGACCAAGATGATTTGGGGATTTGGACTGCTCCAAGTAAAGCCAAGGTTGCATGGTTTAAAGATCCAGATGGGAATGTACTTTCTCTAACCCAATATCCCGAAGATTAGGTAAATCCAATAGAAAAACAAGCTTAACGGAATCTTTTGACTTAGAATTTGTTTTATATAATATATTGAGAGAAAGGGCACTTAACTAGTATGAATAAAATAGAAGCAATATATGAAAGGAGTGAATATGTTTTAGAACCACATTTGGTCATCAAAGTGGACGGAATTTCAATTGACGAAATTCTTCATAAAGAATATCCTGATAGGTTGTTTCTTGGTCTAGTTCCTACTTTATTAGATTGGATTGAGGATCCAGAAGAAAGAAAAATTGTCTGGGATAGAATCGAAAATGAATCTAAATCCATCGTTCCAATATTAATGTGTCCTGATGATTGTGATCTTTGGTGTACGGTAATTAATGTTGAAGTCGAAAAATCAAACGACATCGTAAGGTGGAACAAGTTAGGCGTAGATCAATGCAATTCAGATAATATGCCATTTTCTATTGGTTCAAATGTGGAGTGGTTGAATAGGATAGGAGCATTTGAGTTCAACAGCATCGAATATGCCGAGGTAATCGGAAAATTCAAAGAAGAAATTAGAAAAGACGAGATTAAAATTCTAATTCAATCTTGGATGAATCGAATCGATACAAGCGAGACGATCAACAGAAAAATTATCGCTTTCAACTTTGGAATCTTTAAATCAGAAGAAGCGTATACAGTCTACTTAATAGGTTCGAGCAAATATGACATTAATGACGATGATTGGTCTTGTAACGTAGAATTCGAACCAAAAGAAAAATATTTGAGTTTAGGAAAGCATTCCAGTAATAGAAGCTGGCAAGAGATTGCATCTATTGTCAAATCAGGGGTAGAGGAATTTATTAGATCCCGTCTTTCACCATTAACATTTCTACATACTGCAGAATACCTGACCGTTGGATTTGATGAAGGTGAATTGGTCAAAATAGAAAAAAGTACATGATTCGTGATTGTGATGTCTGATTGGCTTTCGCCAAAAACCACTGTAAAGTCCATTCGTTTAGTATAAAATGATCCAATAAAATGAGCCGTAAAAACTGGCCGACAGAAAAAATATTTAACCGTCTTCTGAAGAACAAGACTCTTAAAACGTATTGGGATAATATCGCTGAGCTAAGGACAAGACCAAATCAAAATGTATTCAATATAGCGGCTAAACTAACTCAAGCCACTGACGATAAAAGTAAAATAATAGGGCTTGACGTCCTACAACAACTAGGCAATACGCCAAGGTTTAATCAGAAAGAAACCATTGACCTACACTTCAAACTTCTCGAACAGCCTCAATCAAATAAAGTATTAAAATCAATATTCCACGGAATAGGACACAATAATGAAGAACTGACTAAAAAGCAAATTGCTAAATTGGTTGAATTCGAACATCATGAAAATGTTGAAGTCAAATATGCCCTCATTTCCGCACTTTCAGGAATAGAAAATTCAAAAGCAATTCAATTACTCATCAATTTTACAACCCATAAAAATTCAACCATAAGAAATTGGTCAACTTTTGGATTGGGTTCACTAATTGAAACTGATAATAGAGCAATCAGAAATGCCCTCTGGAACAATGTTTTAGATACTGATTTCGATACCAAATCAGAAGCAATAATGGGACTTGCTCTTAGAAAAGATATCAGGGTTAAAAATGTTTTAATAACAGCATTGGAAAATGGAAATATTGGAACGTTGATCTTAGAGGCCATCACCGTTATTCAGCATAAGGATTTTCTTCCGCTATTAGAAATGAATTTACAGAAGACAGAAAGAGATCAAAGTGGTTGGCGAGAAGCTTTAGAGGAAACGATTAGCGTCGTTAGATTATCGAATACATAATCGAATAGGGAAGGAGGGGAATTGGCTAACGGGGCGTTTTTATGTTGCTAAACGTCACGGCCAATTTAAGTGTGTACTTTCGTGATTTTCACATTAACTATTGCTATTTCCCCTAATATTTTCGCCTATTCTTTATCAAAACCATCAACAATTACTCCGCCCATAGATGCAGGAAAGGAAAGTAATATGATTCTTTTAAGGGCAATTATTGGTTCTTCGATTAATGGCATTCTGTTGAGTGCAAATAGAATGATAAAAACAATAATTATCGTAATTCCATAAACAATTAAAATTCGAAGAATAAAGTGGTAAAAGCGATGCTTAACTTTACCTTGAAATATTCCTTGAATTGAATATAAGCCAATGAAAACTAGAGATAAAATCAACAGAATAATTACATTGAATATGGGTAAAGTTTCACTCAGTCTCCATGATTCTTCCGAGAAAGCTACAGGTACCGTCAATGCCGAGGCACCAATAATCACTTGAATAATATCTTCCGAGTTGATGGTGTTTTCACTCATATACAATTATTGATTTGTGGTTTTATTTTGCATGAAGCACAATTCCTAAATAGAACCACATCCTCAAAACAGGAACATCAATGATTACAAAAATCTACTCTACTCAAAATCAAATCAATTAAACAATAACCCCAGCAATCGCACCAGTAATAAAACAAGCGATAGTCCCACCAATTAAAGCTTTTAAGCCCAATTCTGTTAGCGTTTTTCTTTGGGAAGGTGCCAATGATCCGATACCACCAATCTGTATTCCTATCGAACTAAAATTCGAAAATCCGCATAAAGCATAAGTCGCAATAATTACAGATTTTGGATCCAATTGATCTTTTAAAGTCATCAAATCAATGTAACCAAAGACTTCATTCAATACCGTTTTCTTCCCCAGCATTTGGCCAACGAGCATGATGTCCTGAGAAGGAACACCCAATAACCAGGCAACAGGAGAGAAAATCATCCCGATAACATATTCAAAATTTAATCCTGGAAACCTACGATCAGTCGCAGCAACCACCGATTCGTTAAGATTGGTAAGATCTCCAAACCAAAGGAAAATCGCATTGACCATGGCAATTAACGCCATAAAAACCAACAGCATCGCGCCAACATTTACAGCAAGCTTAACTCCATCTGTCGTACCAATTGAAATCGCATCCAAAACATTATTTCCAATTTTATCTTTAGGGACACTGACGTCGGTATTGATGTCTTCCGGATGTTCTTCAGGATAAAGGATTTTTGCAGCAACAATGGCCGCAGGTGCTGAGATGATCGACGCCGTTAAGAAGTGAATGGCATATTCATCGCCCAATAAGGAAACAAAAAGGGCAAAAACACCACCAGCAATTGTAGCCATACCACCCGTCATCAGGCACATGATTTCCGACTTGGTCATTTTATCCAGATAAGGTTTAATAACCAACGGGGCTTCCGTCTGTCCAATAAAAACATTAGCCGCCGCAGATAAACTTTCCGCACCCGAAAGGTTCATCAACTTGCTCATGAGCTTAGCAAAAACATAGATGATTTTTTGTAAAATTCCAAAATAGTAAAGGATGGCTGAAAAGGCAGCAAAGAAAACTATGGTAGGAAGCACTTTAAAGGCAAACATAAATCCAAGGTGGAAGGCTTTGACTTCCGCTTCTGGAGCAACCATTATATCACCACCTGGCGGGACAGAATTGCTCAACCCTTCAAGAAACCAAGCATCATTCGGCCATGCACCAAAGACGAATTTAGCCCCATCTTCCGTGAAATTCAATAAATCAACGAATCGATCAGCGATCCACTTAAAAACATCATAAACATAAGGGACTTTTAAGATGAAGACTGCCAAGAAGATTTGTAAAGCAAGACCTGCGAAAACCAGCTTCCAATCTATCGCTTTTCTGTTGTTACTCAGTAGGTAACA
>CALGJW010000399.1 GCA_937930025.1 uncultured Saprospiraceae bacterium
CGGTGGATAGAGCGCCGCATCCAGTGCTAGGAAAAGAAGCCATAAGAGTCTTAAAATTAATGCCGGATTGGATTCCTGGAAAACAGCGATTTCGGCCAGTGGCAGTAAAATATCGCTTACCAATCAATTTCCAACTAGCTAAGTAAGTAAGAAGACTGTGGGAATAAAGAATTTCGTCTTAAGTTTTCGACGATTGCACCAGGGACTAGCCATTGGCTAGTCCTATTTATTTAGCTCAGATCTATGCGGACGGGTTAACCTACAAATTTCCGCTTTTTGAGGGGAATAAGCGGCAATAAAATAATAATTCTAATTAAAGTCCATTTCTCGCGTAGTTATATAAAAATGCCCATATCTTTGTCAGGTTTTTTTAAGTAAAAGAAAAATAGGTAATACGTGGTAACATCAGCAATGGAAGACGGGAAAGAAAAGGAAGGGAAAGTATTATATGACTATCAGGTTGCTGATATAGATCAGATCTTCTCAGTAATGGAGAGCAAGCCCAAAAACTTCAATTTACTGTATCAGTTACCTACTGGAGGGGGGAAAACAGTGATTTTCTCTGAAATCACAAAAAGATATATAGAGAAATCAAATAAAAAGGTATTAATCCTTACCCATAGAATTGAACTTAGTCGGCAGACTTCCAATATGTTAGATGAGTTCAAGGTGAAAAATAAGGTGATTAATAGCCAAGTAAAGGAACTTCCAGACCAAGCTGAATACATGTGTTTTGTCGCAATGGTCGAAACATTGAACAACCGACTTCAGGATGACAAGATAGAGGTGGCTGACATTGGGCTGGTAATTATTGATGAAGCCCACTACAATTCGTTCAGAAAGCTTTTCAAGTACTTTAATAATTGTTTTATTCTTGGGGTTACAGCTACTCCATTGAGCTCGAATATCAAGCTTCCCATGAAAGACAGTTATGGAGAATTGATTGTAGGCTCTCCAATTGAAACATTAATCTCCAAAGGCTTTTTGGCTAAAGCAGTTACTTATAGCTACGAAGTGGGTCTTGGAACATTGAAAATTGGAACAAATGGTGATTATACCGTGCGTTCCTCAGAAGTGCTATACACGAACTCCGTAATGCAGGGCAAATTGTTGTATGCCTACAAGCAAAGAGGACTCAACAAAAAAACACTAATCTTCAACAACGGGATTAATACTTCGATTCAAGTCGCAGAAACTTTTGTAAAAGCCGGACTGGAAATTCGTCATCTTGATAATACACATACCAAGCAACAGCGAAAAGATATTCTTCAGTGGTTTAAAGAAAAACCAAATGCCATTCTAACCTCTGTTGGAATCTTGACCACGGGTTTTGATGAGCCTACTGTAGAAACCATTATACTAAACAGGGCTACTAAATCTTTAGCGCTTTATTTCCAGATGATTGGTCGTGGATCCAGAGTGTTGAAGGAAAAGAAAAATTTTACCGTTATTGATTTAGGAAATAATGCTGCAAGATTTGGACTTTGGTCTGAACCTGTTGACTGGCAAAGAATTTTCATGAATCCTGACTATTTCTTAGAAAATCTCATTTCTGACGAAGACATTGAACGCAGTTTTAAATACACCTTCCCGGAGGAATTACAAGAGCGTTTTAAGAATTCTACAGATATGACTTTTGATATTAATGCGGAAAATGCAAAGGCAATTTCCCGAGGAGATAAGTCATCAGTAATACTTGATACCTCTAGAGAGCAACATGTGGTCATGGTAAAAGAAAATGCGGAAACCCTGCTAGAAGCTTTGTCTCTGATGCGACTATTGGATGAAGATATTCGAGATAGAATAAGACGTTATTCTTATTGTATATGTAAAAGTACAGCCAATTATCGGGATTGGTTAACGGAGGATTATAAAAAGAAGTTGAAGGAAAGAGTTATGCAAGAATTTTAAACTTCCTATTTATATTAACTTTTTCATCGACAGAATATTTCCAAAGTGCATTGCTTCGTGGGCATTGTTGAATTCTATGGCAGACTCAATGTCCGTTAAATTAAATCCGTAGCTTGTTTCGTAACTTTTATATTCGCTAAATAGCGAAGCTTTAAAGTCTTCCTCAGTTTTCTCTATAGTTGAAAACAAGAGTTCCTTAAGCGCAACGAATTCCGTTTCATTTACATTCCCTTCTGGCTTAGTTCCTTTCCGGTATTTATTGATATAATCATCATGAATGGTCATTGGTAGTCCAGCCATTTTATAGGTCAATAGCTGCTGAGTGGCGATGATATGGCCTAAGTTCCAAACAATATTATTATTGAATCCTGGGGGAATTATATTGAGTTCTTCTAGGGTATGGTTATTAACAACCTTTAGAACGTTGGTGCGAGTTGCTTTTAGCAACTCAAATGATTTGGACATATAAAATTTGACTTGTGTAATACTTTAGTTTTCAATTAGCACCTCTCCTATGTCAGTTGTGGAAGCTTTCCATGCTGGCCAACAAGCCGCAATTAAGCCAATTGTAATTCCGAGCAAGATAACAAAATATTCTTGTCTTAACCATCGCCATCCTGTTATTTGATAACGATAACTGCTTTCAAAATAATTGCCAATTAGTTGAATGCCTATGTGTGCTAAAAGCATTCCGATAAGCAGACCTAAAAGCGCTAAAATGGCTCCTTCCAATAAAATAACCGAGAAAATAAATCCTTTAGATCCTCCCATGCTTCGCATTAAGGCCAGTTCCGTTTTTCTCGATTGAAGAGATTGTAAAAGTGAAAAGAAAATACTCAATATGGATACGAATACGATAACATAGGCAAGTACTTCCAAAATGTCTTCACCACTGCCCATCATTCCATAAAGCCTATTTATTTCAATTGCAGGGGTAGCAGCCAAAAGCTCAGTATTTTCATTTATGTTTCTAGCAAAATTTAATGCTTGATAAGATTTGTTCTTTAGTTGTATTAAAATGGCAGTGATCTCCTGGCCTGGGGTTTTTTTCCAATCTGTTTCGCCAGCCGCCTCTGCTACTTGCGTTTCTTTAGATTCTTCTTCGGAGTGATCATGCCCTTCATGATCATGCCCTTCATGATCATGTCCCTCATGATCATGTCCCTCATGATCGTGCCCTTCATGGTCGTGTTCACTTTCATGATCATGCCCTTCTTCATGCCCATGTACTTTCCAGACACTTGGCGTTGAACAGAGTATCACCTGATCTAACACAGCGCCACTCTTCGCAAAAATTCCCACCACTTCAAATGGATGAGCATCCTCATGAATCAAATTATCATCATCCACCAAACCATGAGAAGAGTTAAATTGATCACCAATTTTTAAATTAAATTTCTTTGCAACAGCCGCCCCAAGACTGACTTCAAAGTCATTCTCCCAAAGTTTTCCTTCTTCAATCTGACCATTGTATAGATCCACATAGCTATGATCTGTTCCAATGATTCGATGAGTTTTATAACTATCCCCTTGTGAGATCGGAACCGCATTTTTGATCAGTGGATGTTTGGGATTGAAAAAGGCTTTGGTTTTATCCAATGGAATATTTCCGGTGGGTGCATCAACCTGATACATGCTAGCTAAAATCAACTGTAGCGGACTGCCCTTTGCACCTACTACGAGATCAATCTCTGCTAAATTTCTTTCGAATTGTTCCTGAAGCTGTGCATTTAAATGAAACAGCAAAACCACCAGGCCAGTTCCCAATGCGAAAAGCAAGATGCTTAATATCGCGGGAAGCGGTCGATGCCAAATAGATTTCCAACTGAGTTTTAATGGATTCATGTCAACTCGATTTTAGCTTGGAAATTATCTTTTAGTCGCTGATCATGGGTCACAATAATCAAACTCGCCCCAATTTCTGCAGCCTGTGATTTCATCAACTCTATTACTCGTTCAGTATTACCATCATCCAGTGCAGAGGATGGTTCATCTGCTAATAAAACCTTTGGGGATTTCACCAATGCTCTTGCCAAAGAAATCCTCTGTCGTTCTCCTTGAGATAGGGCGCTCATTTTTTTCCCCCACTTGTCCGCTAAGTTTAATCTATCTAAAATAGCCCTGCAGTCCTTTTTGCTTTGCTCCTTTTTTGCTAAATATTGAGAAAGTAAAAGGTTGTCCCCTACGGTTAATGACTCCACGAAGTAATCTTTTTGAAAGACCAAGCCAATATGCCCGCCTCGAAAAGCATCTAATTCTGTCCCAGAAAATTTTGTAATATTTTTATTGTCAACTGTTAGGGTTCCCTTGGTTGGTTTGCGTAAACCCGCGAGGAGTTGTAAAAGAGTTGTCTTTCCAGAACCTGATGGTCCGAGTATTAGCCACTGACTGCCTTGACTAAAACTGAAATCAGGAAACTCAATTCCTTTTCCGTCTGGATAGCGGTAATATAATGACTGGCCTGAGATCATAGAACAAATGTACGGAAGGAGAATGACTTCCTAATGAGATGAAGTGTGCTTAATGAATGAATGTTCTGTTATATACAGTTTCATTTCCAACTGCATCAACTAAAGTTATTTCTAAGGCATGCGCTCCACTAGAAATACGTTCATCAAAGCGATGAGTCAGTAAGTTGTTTTTGGAGTCATATTCCATTAAAATCCAATTCCCATCCACAGTTGCTCGATAGGAAAATGAATTGATATTTTTCTCTGCGTCAACGTCATCGGTGGCCGTGAATGTCATCTTTTTTGCACCTCGCATATCTTTTCTGAAATTACCAGGAGTAAGCGTCGGTGGTTTTTGATCTAGCATAACGCAAAAATCTCCAAGCTTGCGGGACCTTGCTTTTAGAAAATCACCTTCCCACTTTCCCCCACAGGTGCTGTATTTACCCTTAGAATTTCTATGTGCAACAAATGCTTTTGACTTTAATGTGGCTGGAATATTTTCTGCTCGAATGGTGAGATCAAAATATCGATGGACAGGAGTAAACTCCTCATGAAAAGTATACTTTTTTGAATAAGAATTTGGTAAAGGGTCAGATATTTTTGGTGACCAATAGAGGTCCTCATATAAGCTTCCTTTCTTCATATTGATTTTCCATCCATCCCCACTAGCTTCATTGGCGACTTGACTTTTGAAATGATAATTATAAGGAGTAGCACTTACTTCGGGTACAGTTTTTCGGCGAACCCAAAAGCTTAACTTAGATTGATTACCAGTAGCATCTGAAACGATCATTTCAATTTTATTAGGCTGATGTCGATAGAGCGGTATAATTCCGTTGTCTATATTTTGATCATAAAAAGAAAGCCTATTGCCTGGTAATTGAAAACATCGGTGGAAATAGTTTTTATTTTTTTGTTGCTGCCTGTAATCTAAGTGGGCATTAATATATCTTGATTCGGAAAAAGAAAAAGTCTCTAGTGAAAAACCATAGATTTTGGCACCATCCTTTTTCATTTCAAGACTATATATACCATTCCAATTTTTCACATTTTCGACTCTGTCATAGGCTTTTAAAGCCAAACCAGTTCTCCAGGCTGCAATACGCAAAGTGTCCCCTTTGATTTTATATTCATTCCCAACTTTAATTAGATCAATATTGTGCGCACGTAAGGTTTCTAGTCGATCGTTTAATTCATAGACACGCAGTTGATGTAAAACCGGGGGTTTACTATCCTTTGCACCTATCCCAAAAAGCTGTGGATTAATGGGTTGCTCAGTTTTGGTATCTCGTATTTCAAAATGTAAATGAGGTCCATAAGAACGGCCAGATAATCCAAGCCAACCAATAGTCGACCCTTTGTCAAATTTAAATTCTCCATCCTGTGGATATAGATCTATTTGGAAGGACTCTTTCTCGTATTGTTTTTGCTTTACATAAGCCGCAATCTCTTCAGGAAATCGATCTAAATGTGCGTAAACAGAGGTATACCCATTTTCGTGTCTGAGATAAAGTACATTCCCATAACCAGCGGACTGAACTTTTATTCTTGAAATAGTGCCTGAAGCAACCGCGAATAACTTTGCGCCAGTTTTTCCGTCTGGAGATTTGATGTCTATTCCTGCATGAAAATGATTCGGACGAAGTTCTCCAAATGTGCCAGATAATCGGATTGGAAAATTTACAGGAGATTGAAAGAAATCTGTAGGATAGTTTTTTTCGATTGTTGTAGAAAAACTATGTTCAAATAGATCTTCATTATGATGCAGACAGCCCTCTTCTAAATAGTTCGCAGAACAATGTTCGCCATCCATTGAGTAAAGCTTAGAAAGGGAGCATAAGAAGAGGAACAATAATAAATATTGAAGCTTGCTTTTCATATTTCGGTAGTATCAGTTTGGTGCGGTAAAAATACGGAAATTATGCCCTATGCCTTCAGATTTTCTGGTAAATGATCGATTCCCGACTGGTCCCGCGGATAATCCCAACGTTCTGAATCCGCCAAAGATTTTATATGAAGTCCTAATAAATCTAAAAATTCTGGTCTAGGTATAGACTTGGCACCTAAACTCATAAGATGAGCTGTCTCTTGTTGACAATCAATAAGTTCATATCCTCGAGGAATCAACCAATTGACAAATTGAATAAATCCGAATTTTGAGGCATTATTGCTTGTGGCAAACATGGATTCTCCAAAAAAGACATTTCCCATTGCGATACCATACAATCCACCGACCAATTCTCCATTTTCCCAAACCTCTACGGAATGAGCAAAGCCAATTTCATGTAAGTGAACATATGCCGCTTGCATATCAGGCGTAATCCAGCTTTCTCCTTGTTGGTCTTTGCGATTCGTCATCTTGCATTGACCAATGACTTTTGCAAAAGCACAGTCTATGGTCCAGCCAAATTTTCCTTGATTAAAATAGGATCGCATGGATTTGGCAACTTTCAAATCATCTGGGAACAAGACGAATCGTGGATCAGGACACCACCAAAGAATTGGATCTCCTTCATTGTACCAAGGAAATATTCCATTTTGATAGGCGAATACTATTCGCTCTGGAGAAAGGTCTCCACCGGCTGCTAGAATGCCATGTTCATTTGCATAGTCTTGCCGGGGAAAGGAAATCTTATCATTTTCAAGCCAATACAATTACAATAAATCGTTTAGTTAGTTTGATCTCAATAACTTATTCAAAATGGCTAAGGTATCAAAAACTTAGAGCAGAAAATTAATTTGCCCTTGTCCATCCAAAAAAAGCATCGTTTCATCTAGTTGCGTATTAAACTCAAATCAATTTTTTTACCTTGTAAACATGAAATGGCAAGAAATATTTGCACGTGCCTTTAGCTCAGTTCGTTCTAATTTGGTTCGAGCTATCCTGACGATTTTTATAATCGCTTTCGGAATTATGTCCTTGGTTGGTATTCTGACGGCTATCGATGCAGCCATTTTTTCACTTAACGACAATTTCGGAAGAGTAGGGGCCAACTCTTTTTCTATCCGTCCATTACGTGAAACAATTCGTAAGTCCGGTGGAAAGGAAATAACCAAGCGCGCCAAAGTAATTGACTATGAGCAAGCCATGCGCTTCAAAAATGATTATGACTTTCCATCTACTGTTAGTGTCAATGTTAGAGGGACTTCCTTTGCTACCGCTAAATTTGGAAATGAAGAAACCAATCCAAATGTTAGGGTAGAAGGAGTGGATGAATATTACTTGACCAACAATGGGTTTTCATTGGAAACAGGTAGGAACTTTTCTGCAGCGGAAGTTTTGAGTAACGTAAACAAAGCAATTCTTGGAAAAGATATAGTCAAAGTGCTGTACAATGAAGAACCTCAACGTGCAATAAATCAGATTGTATCTGTAGATAACATAAAATATAAGGTCATAGGAATATTGGAGTCCAAAGGTTCGAGCTTTGGAAGCAGTGAGGACAATACCATTCTAATTCCATTAACTACCGCTAAGAAGTATTATGGTGATCCTAATGACTATTACAAGGTGACTGTTTCGGTAAGATCAGCGGAAGAGATTGGACCAGCTGAAGCAGTAGCAACTGGTGTGATGCGAAAAGCACGACGATTAAAGATTAGCGAGCAAAACGATTTCGAGTTCTTGAAGTCAGATTCTTTAATTGGGATTATAAAGGACAATACTTCCATGCTTCGCTTTTCAGCTATTGCCATAGGTCTTATTACCATGTTAGGCGCAGCCATTGGATTAATGAACATCATGTTAGTGACTGTTACAGAGCGAACGAAGGAAATAGGAATTAACAAAGCGTTGGGTGCAAATAGCAGAAATATTCTTTTACAGTTTTTGGCAGAAGCAGTTTTGATTTGTCAAGTAGGAGGAATAGTAGGGATATTTCTAGGCATTCTGATTGGAAACCTGGTAACCATATTTCTAGGAGGTTCCTTCCTAATACCCTGGTTCTGGATGTTTTTAGGAATCGTTCTTTGTCTTTTCGTTGGGGTTGTTTCTGGAATGTACCCTGCCATGAAAGCGGCAAAGATGGACCCCATCGAATCATTGAGATATGAATAAAACGATCTTATCTATAAAATTTTATTTCCTATGATTATTTCAAACACTGAATCCATTGCTGGTTTTCAAATAGTGGAAACATTGGATATCGCAAGGGGCTCCACCGTAAGGGCTAGAAATATTGGACGGGATATTTTCGCTGGATTGAAAAATTTGGTCGGCGGAGAAATCCAGGAATATACTCGCTTAATGGCAGACTCTAGAGAACAAGCTTTGCGAAGAATGATTGCAGATGCCGAAGACCTCGGGGCAAATGCGGTTATAAACGTTCGTTTTACCACCTCAATGGTGATGCAGGGTTGTGCTGAAATATTGGCTTATGGAACCGCGGTAAGAATTCAAAAGGAAAGCGACGTGGTGTAGTTTGTAAGAGGAATAATATTGAAAAAACATTGCCGTCCTTCATGGGTGCGAACACTAAGGGCTTTAATTCCCTAAGAAATTCCCACGGTTGATTAACTCGATTAATTTCGCCTTGGTTTCGCAATTAATATTAATCATAAAGTACCCTTCATTTCCTTGTAAACTTGACCATCGCCAATTCCATTCATGTGGTGTTTTTTCTGTTTCATTTTCGTACCACCAAGCAGTATAAAAAATATCTTCGGCCTTCGAAAGAACAGCAGTATAAAGATCGACTCCATTGTGATTTTCAAGTTGAACATTAGAAAAAGTGTATCCCGATCCTTGCCAACAAAATCTAGGGTCATGACTCCCTTGGAAAAATTTTACCGGCGGCTTAATATATATTAATGCAGAATCATCCTGCAGTTTTAATACTCCCTTAGGGGTAACCTCTCGCCGGAAACCTTCTGGATTAATGTTTACTAATAAGTTTGTTTGCTCCTTTGGTTCGCTTAGAAATTGTCGTCCAGTATATAACTGTAGAGCAATCAGAATGATAAAGGATATATAACTTGTGAGATGAATTTTTCGATCCCAATTTATTTTCGGCTGTTCAAATTCTAAAAACGAATTTGACTCTAGTTTTTTGACAATGAAGTAGAATGGAATCAGAACATACCCAATAATTGAAAGCAAGCCTATTAAATCATGTAAAGGGTTTTCTGGAAGAATATGAAATACTACGAGTGTGAGCAAGCGAATGAAGTTGGCAACTATAGCCCCAAATAATATTCCCAAGAGATAAGAACTGACCTTGAAAAAGGAAAAAGTGTTATTGCTTTTTTTCTCAAAATAGGCCAGGATTATTGTGCCCATCACTAAAGAAGTTACTAGCATTTTCAATCCGATGCACGCTGGATCCACGGAAAAACTATTTCCATTTAGCAATAAAATATTTCCGTTTGCCACGATGTCCATTCCGGTCCCTTGCAATAAACTAGCTGCAATTTCACTTAGTTTTAACCGAATGGGAAAACTCCAGATGTATACTATGTTACTTACAATTGGTGAAACAATTACCAAAAGGAAAAAGGGGAGTAAGTTTAATTTTCCTATTCCTTTTTCCAAAATAAATAGCAAACTACAGCCAGCGAGAAAATAAAAAAGTGAACTAGATCGAAAAAATACTAGAATTGTTCCAAACAATACCGCTATGATTGCAAATCGATACCCTCCCTTTTTTTCACTCGTTTTTAAAACATAGGGGAAAGCAAGTATCCCTAGCAATAAAGAAAATTGTAGTGGAATATTTTGATGATTAAACCCCCAGAAGATTGCCAAGGGAATAATCATTAAAATTATTTTCCAAATTGAATTTTTCATGCCGGTTGGATTAACCCCATTTTCTTCAACTGCAAATAGCTTAATAATCCAAGGACTAGAATAATCAGCAGCCATTCATGTGGCTCGGGTACGGCGCCAGAATTTCCTATAGATGCATTTTTCAAACTATTTTTACTTTGTTTAATATCAAAACGATCATAGTCTTTTTGCGTTTCGAGAACGATCAGACTGGAAATTGGCGTTACAACATTTGCCTCTTTTGCTTCATCTATTAATATTTTGGCCAATTCTTTTTTGTTGAAATAATTTTTCCCAACTTCTCGAAGCAGGTTGTTGTAGGCAAATAGCCGCATGAGGTGATCAGGTGCTTCGGATGAATTTGGTTCTGTAGTAATACTTTTAGAAATAGTAAAACCGCCATAGTGATTTACTACCGTGTTTTCGTCTTCTTGGTTTTTAAAATAATTATTAGAATTGATAGCAGTGGCGATGTCTGAGGCAGAACCAGAATTATACTGTACGGATCTAAATTCTTTTAAGGTTCGCAAGTAGGGAGAAATTTCCTTTCCAATATTAAACAATCGTATGGGTTGTTTATTTGTGAGAAAGGATTTACTCATTTGTTCAACAAATCCACTACCACCTATGTCACTTAAAGTAGGAGTCAAAGAATTATATTTACTAATTACGATTGCTTTGTCTGTTGACTGAATTTTTTGAAATGGGAAAAGGGTGAAGTTTTGCTTTCTTAAACTTTTAAACAACGACTTTTTGTTGTCTTCGGTCATTTCCATCATTCGGTTGTTGGTGTAGACCCAGATTTTTTTGTTTTTAGCATTTTCCCAAATGGTTTTGAATTCTTTTTTCGTCCATCCTTTATTAATGTCTAAATAAATGTTTTCTAATTCAATGGTTGAAAATTCAATTTCATGTGGTTGGATCTGAAATGATTTTCCATTAAAAGTAAAGGGAGTATTGGAAAGAGGTACAGCTTCGAAATCCATGGTCCAGTCAGAATAATATCTTCCACTATATTCATAATTCAGGCCATCTTGCTTAAAGGAGAAAGGTGTGTCAAGATCTACTAGTTTTCCTTCTGAAACAACATTGATACTTTCTTTAGCTTTTTTCCAATCTGGTCCTTGAAAGTCAATATTTTCATATACCAATCTATCCCCTTCTTTTTTGAGCGGTGTAGTAATTCCAATTTTGAATTGTCTATCTTCTTCAGGAGTACATGGAAATACACGAACAGTTATTCGATTGCCTTCTTTCCAGTGGAGTAGAAGAGGGTCGCGTCTTTCTCTTCCAACAATTGTGGTATAGGCAGAATCGGCCTTTTCTTTCGTAGTTAGATAAGCAGGCCTTTCTTTTCCTTCTATCCAAAGGGAGGCGGAAGTTACAACTGAACCTTCAGGAATATAAAAAGTATATAAGGCCTCTTGTTGTCTACGGAATCTACTTATTTTAGTATTCTTAATATTGAAAGTCTTTTCAGTGTATGCAATCCGATAGGATGGAAACAACTGAACATTGGTAATTATATCTGTTGTACTAAGGTTTTCTCCACTCCATAACTTACGCTCGGTTTGGTGTCGGGTGTCAAATAAATAATTCAAAATATTAATCCGTTCATCTGTTGGGATTTTTAATCCGCCACTTACGAAACTGCCAAAAACCACCAAGGGATCATGCTTAATTCGTTCATTTATTCTCCCACCAAAATTGTCAATGCCTCGCCGAACAGTTTTTGCATTGGTATAGGCTAGTCCACTTTTTAGCACCTTCTTTGTTATCCAATTCTTTTTTAAATGTTGACTTGAATTAACCCAAGAAGGTAAAGCCTCATCGACGTAGGGCTTGTTTTCTTCATGAAAAGCATGGCCAATAGTGTCATTGACTACCTTAAACTGATAGCCAAAGTATCCAAGAAATGCAAACAGCGAAGCCCAGCTTGTAGCGCTTGTTGGCCAAAAAGAAGGGGCGCTATCAAAGTATCTATACACCACTTTAATATGGGCCCAAAGAAATAGTATTGGAACAAATGCATGCAATGGAATTCCGAAAAACCAAAAGCCTAAAATAGAGAAAGGTAAAATTTGTGCTATATATATGGTTTGATAAAAATGGAAAAATATTCCAATAGAAGAGGAGATCAACATCGCGTGGTGCCACCATTTGTTGTCATACTTTTTAAAAAAGGCATGAAGAATGAGTAGAAGATTAGAGAGCATTAAAAACCAAACTACCCAAGAGGTTGAAATATTAAAAACTGGCAGACTTCGGTTTAAGGAATAAGCACTGATGTTAAATAGCTGTAATAGCAAGATATTGTGTCGGAAGTGAGCGAAGCGAAAATACCTCCCTGTAGTTTTTTTGTTGTTGGCTATAACAACTACGAGGTAAATCCAAACAAATAGGAAATTGGCGAAAAACACCCCTGAAAAGATGTCAAAATTCACTTCGAATACATTCTTCGTACTTATAAAAAGAAGGAAGGAAATAAGCAGGAAAATGATGCCCGTTTTAGAGCTGTTATCCAGTTTTAGACTTAATGACTGTATCATATCGTTGATTTTAGGACTTAAAAGTACTTTGCAATTCAAAGTAAAACGAGGTTTTTCTTGTTCTATTGTGCTAAAACCGAAATATTGTGGAAATACAAAAACGTTCACATTTGCCCTAGCCCCTTAATTACCCTATTTTTGCCCAGCTATGGCGAAGAAGAAAGTAAGTAGAAAATTAGAGATCAAAAACCGTAAGGCTGCATTCGAGTATAAGTTTCTAGAGACTTTCGAAGCTGGAATAAAGCTATACGGGACTGAAATAAAGGCTATTCGTGCAGGACATGCTAATCTAAATGATGCTTATTGCCATTTTCAAGATGGAGAACTTTGGATTAAATCTATGTTTATTGCAGAATATAGCCATGGGAATATATTCAATCACGAGACTAGAAGAGAAAGAAAACTCCTTTTGCACAAAATAGAGTTAAAGAAGCTACTCAAAAAAACGAAGGAAAAGGGATTCGCCATTGTGCCCTATAAGCTATATCTCAATGAACGGGGTTATGCAAAACTAGAGATAAGTCTAGCCCAAGGAAAGAAAGCATTTGATAAACGACAAAGTATTAAGGAAAAGGACAACCGTCGAGAACTAGACCGAATGAATAAACACATTTAGCGGATTACTTATCATTAGCACCCCATAGATAATCCAAATAACTTAATTCAGTATCTTCATTCAGCTTAACTTCGCTATACTCATTGATAAATGCGATCACCGATCCAGATTGTTTTACAAAGTCTCCTGAATACCAATTGAACAACTTTGAAAGTTTGGCCTCTTGCGAATTGCTGATTTGATTTTTAATTGTATTGGATAAAAAGTACTTTGTTTGATCAGTAAGTTGACTTTCCAGTCGGGTTGGTTGAAAGGCTTCGTTGCGTAACCTCGGGCAAGATATGGAGGCGCAATTCAGCGCGAAATGAATCCGTGCTTCCTTAAATTGTGATCGTACAATGCCATGCTCTATATTGTTCAAATCATAGTTCGCACCTTCTATATTGATAAATTTAATATCCCAAACAGTATTGACAAAAGGAATTCCGTTTTTAATATCCTTTATACTCGCCACCGGATAATTATCCACCATCAGTTTTACTGTAAATGCATTATAGGCATTGATCCAATAAGCTAATCTTTCTGCTTCAGACCAATTTTTCTTGTTCGGGTGAGCGCTAGAAAGCAGACTTATATATTTATTTAATTTGATGGAATCTTTTTGAAACCCAGTATAACTTACAACTCCTGATTCGCTGACGTGCTTTTGCAAAAGGCTGTCCCATAATCCATGTTGTATTGGACTAGAATCAGATTTGTATTCTTTTACGGAACAAGCCGATACTGAGATTAGAAAGGCTATTGCGATAAGTAGGTTTTTCATACATCAATTTTTGGATGAATAAAACCTTTAACTTAAAGTAAAGTTGTTGGAAAAAATATTTATTTGGTATTAATGTTCCCTGAATGACTGTGTCCAGATATTTGGGAGGAAAGATTAGGTTTTCTTTTCAAAAAGGAAAATTTCAATCCAGTTTGCAAACCTAAGGTACCAATACCTATGCCGTCCTTTCTAATACCAAAGGACCTAAGCGTCTGATGATAGTTGCTTTGCAAAAACACAGAATATCGCGAGCTCAATTGTTTTTCTACGCCAAGCCCCAAATCTATAGTTAGAAAGGTATTTTCCACGAAATTTCCTCCTTGAGAGATGCCACCATTTTGAGTAACGGCAACAACTTCGGATCTAGACTTTCCACTATCTCCACTTGCAGCACGGAAATTTTGTGGTTCTTTTAGTACGATATCTTGATAACGATCTATGGCATTTAATGCTACGTTTAACGTAGTTCCAGTAAGGCCGTAAAATTTCCACTTCGTTTTATTAATGAAGTCGTATCGAACGTTCAATGGAATTTGTAGCAAGTCCAAAGTTGATCCAACCCAAGCAGTACCCGTTCGGCCTCTAACTAACGATTCGTCTGCAATAAGGAAAATTGTTTCTGGGTTTGTTTGTTTAGTACTATAGGCAATACCACTTTCAAATTCCCAATTATTTTTCCTTACCCCAACAGAAAGTCCCGCTCCATAACCAAATTCATAACTTCGAACTTTTGTTATTTCATTAAACGAATCTTCTCTATTTAAGATAGCCCCGTCTTCTTCTGTTTGCTTGTAAAAATCCACAGTTCCAATTCCTCTTGTCCCAATTCTAAAATAGGATTTTGATTTTTGTTTATAGCAATCATCACAATCAGGAAAAACATAATCTGGTTGATCAAGCAAGGATTCCTCAACGTTCGCTAATAAGTCAAAATTAGCAAGGGTATATGCTGCATTTCTAAAGTCGTCTTCTCGGTTTTTCTCCTCTTCAACAAGATTAGGTAAGGCTAAGGATTGTTCAACTCTTCCAATTTGAGCGAACGATTGTGATTCCCGACTCGTAGATTTATTTAAGGCAAGATTGTTTGAAGGTTGAATTTTCGAAGTAGCAACAGCATTTGTTGGAACATCAGATATTTCCACGGCTGTCAATTCAGAAGCAGGAGACTGATTAGAAATGATCGTGGGTTGCTGAATATTTTCAGCGCCTACCTGATTTTGAGTTTGTGCTATTGGAGGGTTTGAAGTAATAATTTTGTTCTGTTCAGCTGGCATAACTTCTGCAGGCTGAATAGTTTTTTCTGGGAAACTCTGAATAATTTGCTTGGCGTTAGGCCAATATTGAACGAAAGTAAATAAGAACAAAAATGCCAAAGCCAATTCCATTACCTTGTAACGCACAACTTTATTTCTCCAGTTCAACTCTGCCTCGATTTTCTTTTCCATCAAGTCCCAATGAGCTTCGTTATAGGGAGGTTTAAGTTCAACTAGATTTTCGTATGCGACACCATCAACCAATGCATCTTCCATGAGAGGCTCGGTTGAAAGGGCGGCAAGCTTAGCAGCCATGATCTTCCAATCTGTTGGATCAGCTTTAGGATTAAGGCTAGTCAGTTTTTCACGAATGATATGGTCGTCCGAATGTTCAGACAAATCTCCGTTTACAGCATCGTTAAGACGATGCTCCATCAATTCCCAATGATTTTCCTGGAAAGGCACTTGAAAATTTTCCAAAGCCTTTTTTATTTGATTATCCAGGTTACGATTTTCGATATCCATCGTCTTTCGCCAACAAAATGGCTCTTAGTTTTGATCGCGCTTTAACTAAATTTGAACGCGAAGTGCTTTCAGTGATTCCAAGCTTTTCCGCAACCTCTTTGTGCGAAAAGCCTTCAATAACATATAGGTTAAATACTGTACGATATGCAGGAGATAAGGTTTGAACGGCAGCAAGAATTTCTTTTACCGAGCAGTTAGAAACCGCGTCTGGAGCATTTGTACTTAAGTCATAGACTTGATCCAAATCTTCCGTTCGCCTTCTGACTACCTTTCTATAATAGTCTATGGCCGTATTGACCATGATTCTTCGCATCCAGGCACCTAATGATGTTCCTATGGTATATTTCGAGATATTTTTGAAAATCTTGATATATCCCTCATGTAAGATGTCCAAAGCGTCTTCTCGGTTATTAGAATACCGCAGGCAAACCCCCATTAGGGAGCTATAATTGTCTTGATAAAGCTGCTTTTGTGCCCATCTTTCCTTACGGACGCATGCTTCTATCAAGTCTTTTTCTTGGCCTTCTATCGGTAAGACTATATCCATATATTGGTGTCTAAATTACCCCATAATTGGTTGTTACCCAAATAACGGAGCCGTGCCTTTTCCTATTGCTGTATCAGACAGTAAGAAATTAACGCTCAAATCAGCCTCTTTGCTGCTTCCCTAACCGAATTTTATGGATAGTTTGGCTTTGCTTCGTATCTTTACGGACCGTTTTTACCTGTTAACACACACTATGAGTAAGAAGAAAAAGACTGGTACTCCCCCAGCTAAAACCAATACGGATGTCGTACACCTGGCAGAGATGTACGAGGATTATTTTCTGGATTATGCTTCCTATGTAATACTTGAACGCGCAGTACCAGGGATCGTCGATGGGCTAAAACCTGTTCAGCGTAGACTTTTTCACGCCATGAAAGTCATGGATGATGGTCGTTTTCATAAGGTGGCCAATGTAATTGGACAAACCATGCAGTTTCACCCTCATGGAGATGCAGCCATCGGAGGAGCATTGGTCCACATGGGTCAGAAAGACATAATGGTTGATTGCCAAGGGAACTGGGGAGATTATAGAACAGGTGATGGCGCAGCAGCAGCCAGATATATTGAGGCTCGATTGACCAAATTTGCATTGGAGATTGCCTTCAATAATCAAACTACTCAGTGGCAGTTAAGTTATGACGGGCGAAAAAAAGAACCAGTGGCCCTTCCGATGAAATTTCCTTTGCTATTAGCACAAGGGTCAGATGGAATCGCAGTAGGTTTATCCACAAAGATTCTTCCGCACAATTTTATCGAACTCATCAAAGCTTCTATAAAAGTCTTGGAAGGGAAAAAGCCAAAGATTTATCCAGACTTCCAAGGTGGTGGTTTAATTGATGTGGCGGACTACAACCAAGGAAAACGAGGGGGACGAGTAAAAGTAAGAGCACTCGTTGAGCAAGTAAATAAATCAACCTTAGCCATCCGAGAGTTGCCTTACTCCGTGACTACTGTTTCAATGATTGACAGTATCGTAAAGGCCAATGAAAAAGGGAAAATAAAAATCAAAAAGGTTATAGATAACACTGCAAAAGATGTTGAAATTTTAATTGAACTAGCTTCTGGAATTTCTCCGGACGTTACGATGGATGCACTTTATGCATTTACCAATTGTGAAATTTCTATCTCTCCAAATTGTTGTGTCATTATCGAGGATAAACCACATTTTATCTCAGTAAATGAAATGCTTCAAATTTGCACAGCGCAAACAAAAGAACTGCTCCGTCGGGAATTGGAAATTAAAAAAGGAGAGTTAGAAGAAAAATGGCATTTCGCTAGCCTCGAAAAAATATTTATTAAAAATAGAGTTTACCGAGAAATTGAGGAATGTGAATCTTTCGAGGAAGTAATAGAAACCATAGCTAAAGAGCTGAAAAAATATGTTGCCACTCCAAAAGATAAAGCAAAGAAAACAGATAAGCGACTGAGACTTAATAGGGAAATCACCGAAGAAGATATTGTTAAATTAACGGAAATTCGAATTAAAAGAATTTCTAAATATAACTCCTTTAAGGCCGATGAAAACATCGCTAAATTAGAAGAGGAGTTAGCTCAAGTAGTACATGACTTAAAGCATCTTACTGAATATGCAATTGCCTACTACCAAAATCTGCTTGACAAGTACGGCAAAGGACGAGAAAGAAAAACGAAAATCACTACATTCGATACAATTGAAATCCGTCAAGTAGTTCAGAATAACACTAAACTTTATGTGAGCCGAAAGGATGGGTTCATAGGATCTGGCCTAAAGAAAGATGAGTTTATTGGGGAGTGTTCAGATATAGATGATATCATCGCATTCACCAAGGATGGCAAGTTTAGAGTTGTGAGAATGGCGGACAAAGTATTTGTAGGAAAAAATGTTTTGCATACTGCGGTTTGGAAAAAAGGGGATGAGCGAACAACCTATAATATGGTTTATGTGGATGGTAAAACGGGCCGGTCCATGGCCAAACGTTTTTGCGTAACGTCCATTACTAGAGATAAGGAATATGACTTAACAAAAAAGAACCCTGGTTCCAAAGTACACTATTTTTCTGCTCAACCTAATGGTGAATCGGAAGTAGTTAACGTTCAACTGAGTCAAGGATCTCGAGCTAGAATAAAAGTTTTCGAATACGACTTTGGAGAATTAGAAATCAAAGGAAGAGGAGCTGGAGGAAATATTATAACTAAGCACCCAATCAGAAAGGTTACTCAAGTGGAAGTTGGAAAATCTTCCTTAGGTTCTATCAAAGTTTGGATGGATCCAGTGTCTGGAAAAATCAATACAGATGAACGTGGAGATTTACTCGGGGATTTCGACACAGGCGATGATCTACTTGTTCTTTATAAAAACGGTTCCTATGAAGTTACTCCAATCCAAGTAAGTAAGCGCTTCGATTTCAAAGAAGTAATTAGTGTTACTAAACTGACAGAGGAAACAGTGGTGAATTGTATTTATTTCGACGGCAATAAAGGTTGGACTATGGTCAAGCGATTCCTTATCGAAACAAATGTCAGAGAAAAAGAATTCAGCTTCCTGAGTGAACATGCAAAGTCAACTTTGCTTTTTGCCTCAACTGAAGACAATCCTTACCTAGAGTATAATATTAAGGTTGGAAAGAAAAAAGAACTTTGGGAAATCGAACTTGGGGAATTCATGGATGTCAAAGGTTGGAAAGCCATTGGGAATAAATTAGCAGACCACAAGGTGACTGGCTTGAAACAAATTCCACATCCAGATGAAGATCCAGATAAACTTTCCGTAGGGGATTCTGTTGAATTTGATGTGGAAGGCCAAGGAACTTTGTTTGAAGAAGACGATGAAGATTAGCCGTTAAAATCGACTATTTCAATTTATTCATGCTGGAAAATATTTTAGATTAACTCCTAGCAACCGCCAATGGAGTATCATCTTGTTCTTTAATTATGACTACTGCAGATTATAAGGCGATGATGGATTCCATTCCCCACCAACCCGGGGTCTATCGCTTTATTGATGAAACCGACACCGTCTTGTATGTCGGAAAGGCAAAAGTCTTAAAACATCGAGTTTCTAATTATTTCGGATCTAAAAAAGGAATGGCTTACCGCACACGCGTGATGGTCAGAAACGCAGCGCGTATAGAATTTACCATTGTAGAAACCGAAGCAGACGCATTACTTTTAGAAAATACATTAATCAAAAAACTTCAACCACGATACAATGTGATGTTGAAGGATGGAAAGTCTTACACTTATTTAGTTATAAAAAAAGAAAGATTTCCACGTGTCTTTTTAACACGTAAAGTTTTTCGGGATGGCAGTACCTACTTTGGTCCTTATACTTCGAAGTCAAGGGTAAAAATTATTTTAGATTTAATCAAAAGATTATTTCCCCTTAGAAACTGCACCTTAAACCTAAGTGAAAAAAATATTGAAGCCGGCAAGTTCAAAGTATGTTTAGAATATCACATTAAGAATTGTTTGGGTCCTTGTGTCAACTTGGAAGAGGAGGAATCTTATAATCTAAAGATCACTCAAATTAAAAACATATTACGTGGGAATTTTTCCGAAGTAAAAAATCACTTTAAAAATTTGATGCTTCAATATTCCACCGACTTAGATTTTGAAAAAGCTCAAGACATAAAAGACCGATTAGAGGCTTTTGAGGATTACCAAGGTAAGTCCACAGTGGTTAGCGCTTCGATAAAGGACTTAGATGTTTTTTCAATTGCCAAAGGAGAAAAAGAAGCCTTTGTTAATTACCTCAAAGTAATCAACGGTGCATTGATTAATACTTACACTTTGGAAATGGAAATAAACTTGGATGACGATGAAGAACAATTGCTTGCATACGCCATCCCTTATCTAAGAGAAAAATTCAATAGCATCAGTCCAGAAATTGTGTTGCCAATAAAAGTGCCCGTTGAAGATAAGGAAGTGTTGATTACCATTCCTCAGCGCGGAGACAAGAAAAAATTATTGGAGCTCTCTTCAAAAAATGTGATTTATCATAAACTACAAAAACTAAAAGAGATTGCTAATCGCGCAAACAAGCAAACACCAGCAGAGCGCATTTTACGAACCTTGCAAGCAGATCTGAATATGGATGAATTGCCCATGCATTTGGAATGCTTTGACAATTCAAATATTCAAGGTTCCTATCCAGTGGCTAGTTGTGTAGTATTCAAAAATGCAAAGCCTAGCAAAAAAGACTATCGACATTTCAATATCAAAACAGTAGTTGGTCCTGATGATTTCGCCTCGATGACAGAGGTTGTTTATCGAAGGTACAAACGCATGTTGGATGAAGGAACAAGCCTCCCACAGCTGATCATTATCGATGGAGGAAAAGGCCAGTTAAGTGCAGCCATGGAGTCTGTAGTGAAATTGGGCTTAGAAAAAAAGATAACCGTCATTGGCATAGCAAAAAGACTAGAAGAAATATTTTTTGCAGGCGATACCGTCCCGCTTTACATCAACAAAAAATCAGAATCTTTAAAACTAATCCAACAGGCAAGAAACGAAGCGCATAGATTTGCGATAACTTTCCATAGGACAAAACGCTCCCAATTTTTCACCCAAACGGAATTAACTAGTATCCCCGGAATAGGTAAAAAAACTTCCGAGGCCTTGCTGAAGGAATTTAAGTCGGTGAAAAAAATCAAGGAATTGACAGAAGAGCAGATTGCGCAGGTGGTTGGGAAAAGCGCAGCGAAGAAGATAGTGGTTTATTTTAGCCAAGCTCCAAAGGAAAATTCCCAAGAGGAAGAGTAGACTTATGAATTGGATAGTCTATAAATCTACGCCGAAGATTTTCCGAATCTCATTAAATCCTATGGCTTCCAACTTCTCAAAATCGACTATCTCGATTTGTTTATTTTGATTCAATATTAAAATATATCTAAAACGCCAATTTGTTAATATTTAGCAGGAAAGGGTTGAATTGATCTATCCTTTTGAAATTCCTCAATTTTTTCCTTAAATTTATAACAACTAACGCCCCCTTCTTTTCTAGGCCTCTTAGTTTTAACTAAAACTAAACGAAAAAGCTATGAGATTTTTAATCTTAACCTTTACGCTCATTTTTACTTTTCCCCAATTTGGGATTTCACAATGTAATCCCAACCCTAACCCCGCAGAACAATTTAATTGCCAAGATGCTGTATTACTTTGTTGCGGTGAATTCGATGGGATTACTGGAACTTTGCCATTCGATCCAAATCCGAGTGGACCAGCTCCGCTTTGTCCGGGCACGTCCACCGTTGCTAATAATATGGTTTGGTATGCTTTTGTGGCTGGATCCACCAGCATGACTTACGAAATGATTTTTACAAACTGTATCCCTGGAGGAAATGGAAATGGAGTCCAAGTTGGCATTTATGCAGATTGCAGTTTTAGTGAAGTGGTTTTTTGTAATGGAGGGCAAAATACTGCCTTGTTACCAGTTGCATTAAATAATCTTACCATTGGTAATGTATATTATATCTTTTTGGATGGTTTTGCTGGCGCTGTTTGTGATTACGAAATTAATCTAATTCAAGGCGTTACAATGGAGGTGGATCCGGAGCCTTTGACTGGGATTAGTGGCCCTGTCGAAGCTTGTGAGAACGCAACCAATACGATTTACACCGCAGATCCGACCTTTGGAGTTTCATTTGTTGAATGGACAGTTTCAAATCCTACTGTTCAGTTCGGTTCATTTGGAAATGATATCAATATCTTAGATTGGGGAAATGCAACTGGAAGTACTGTTCAGATTTGTGGAATAGGATTGAATGATTGTAATCCAACCCCTTCCGGACAAGCTCAGTTTTGCATAAATGTGGATGTTACTGCCTCACAAAATTTTAACGAAGTGGGTTCCTATTGCTCAGGAGAACCAGGATATCTTTTTCCACTAAATGGACAAATCTATGCTGAAGGAATGCATTCGATTTTTGTTGATAATGGTGGAACTTGCCCAGACCACTATGAATTAACCGTAGAAGTGATTCCTGCTCAAATGGTTTCAGAGACTAGATTAATTGATAATGGTGAAGTATTCATCCTTGAAGGTATTTCTTACATCGGCCCATTCTTTGAAACATTTAATTTGACAACACCGGATACCAACGGATGTTTCAATATAATGACGTTGAATTTATTAGTCCCAGACCCCAATCCTTTTATTTCAACTATAGATAGTGTGCTCACTTGCCAGAACCCACAAGCTATTCTGATTGGAAATCATTTGCCAAATAATGAATTGACTTTTGCGTATGATTGGACGACTGTAGACGGTTGTATTTTGGGCCCATCGAATGCAATTACGACTGTAGTTGGCTGCACCGGTACTTATACATTGACCATTTTTACTTCGGGTCCAGATGGAATGGGAGGAATCAGAACAATTCAAAAATCTACGACTATTTTAGTTCAGGAAGAACCTTCATTTACACTTGATTTTACTTCGTCAAATGTTTCTTGTATTGCGGATGGATCAATAACGGTAACTCCATCCGGAGGGGTTCCACCTTACGAATACAATTGGAGCCCGAATGGGGAAACAACTAATGAAATAACCAATTTGCCTCCTGGCATATACACGGTAGTAGTAACTGATGATACAGGATGCCAAGTAGTGGGATCGCAAGAGATTTTATCTATCATTGATTTATCTTTGTCTAGTACATTTGCCAGCTGTGATCAAAATGATGGAACTGCCACTGCCACCATCTTAGGCGGAGCAGATACGCCAAGCTTTGAATGGAACAATGGTCAAAGTACAGCGACTGCCACTGGCTTAGCTCCCGATTGGTATTCAGTGACAGTGACTGATGATATGAATGGATGTCAAACTCATGAGAACATTCAAGTGATTGAAGACCCTGCGTGCTCTGTAGTAATCAGTGGATTTGCAGTTGTCGACGAGGTAAACATGGACTGTCTTCGAGATCCTTCAAGTGTCAATTTGTCTCAAATCTTGATTGAACTGAGCGATGGCCAATTAGTGTATACCAATGCAAATGGATTTTATTCCTTCATTGCTGAGCCCGGGTCTTATGATATTACTGCTACACTTTTTTCAAATGGAGTGGAACAAACTTGTGATGATATATTAAATATAGATGCTTCCCAAATGGGAACGACCTATGAAGAAAATAATTTTTTCTTCGATTATGTTCCAACCGTAGATGTTCGGTTGAAAATTGTAAAGCCAAATGCTCGACCTGGATTTACCCAACAAGTTCGAATTTGTTTGATGAATGTTGGTGGAACTGCTGCTTCTGGAACGCTGACCATGGTGCATCCTGATGTAATGAATTTTATCGATGCTAACCCAAATCAAACAGGTTATAGTACAGCGGACAAATTGGTTACTTGGGAATATACCGACTTACCTCCAGGCGCTATTTGGATTTATTACCCCAGATTAATGGTTCCCGTTGACGTGCCTATTGGAACAGACCTTCCTTATGTTTTCGAAGCAACAACTTCTCCAGGATTAGATATAAATCCGGATGACAATATTAAAGCCTGCACCATTCAAGTTACTGGATCCTATGATCCAAATGACAAGGCGGTGGATCCTGCAGGAACCGGTCCAGAAGGATTCATTGGAGTGGAGGACACCACGCTTAGCTATACCATACAATTTCAAAATACAGGAAACGATACTGCTTTCACCGTAATGTTGAGAGATACATTAAGTGAATTTGTTGATGCCAGAACATTAAGTCCTGGTGCTTCTAGTCATAATTATGAAGCAAGAATTATCAATGGAAATGTATTGGAAGTTTTATATGAGAATATAATGCTCCCTGATTCATTTGTAAATGAACCGGGATCTAATGGATTCTTTGTATATGACATTGAGGTGAAAAGAAATTTGGATCCATTGACTGAAATTAAAAACCGTGCAGGAATTTATTTTGATTTCAATGAACCGATCATTACGAATACGACTTTGAATACCATTGAAGAAATCGTTTCGATTCCGGAAGTGGTTGATCCAATAGCTTTTGAATTAACACCGAATCCAACTTCAGGAAATATTCAATTACAGTTTGCAATAGAATCTTCAGAAGTGATTAGTATTTCTTTAATAGATTTATTAGGGGAAAACATTGCGGTCCTTCAAGGCGCTTCCCAAATGCCATCAGGAAAATACTCCTTGAGTTTTAATATTGGAGATTTAGCCCAAGGGGTTTATTTTGTAAATATTAGAGGAGAAAATGGCCGACTGAGTTCGCGTAAATTGGTGAAGCTGTGACGTGCTTTTCATAATCAGTACCTAACGGCACTGCTCTTTGGTAGCTTTGATTTATTTTGGATTTCCAAAGATTGATTCATCATTGTGACGAAAGACGGTATTCATTATTTCAATATAAATCCCTGAATAGGAATCCTATTCAAGGATTTATATACTGATTTAATAATTCGATAACTTTATTATCATTCAATTTTTTCGCCAAATTTAATGGTGTTTCTCCTTCATCATCTTCCTTTATCTCAGGATTTGCACCATTTTCTAACAATAACCTTGTTACTTCTATATGTTTATATCTTATGCTTTCTATCAAAGGTGAGGCCTTGAATTCTGGGTGCTGGTAATTAGGATCGATTCCAGCGCTTAGATAATATTTCACTAATTCGAAATCTCCTTCTTGAATTCCTTTAAACATCGCTTTCCAGTCTCCTCCTGACATATTTATTAAATTTAGTTTACTTGTATTTTTTTATTAACGCTCAATCAAACTACAATTGCTCCGCTTCATGAATAAAATGTTCCAAACCATAGTGGGTCCAACCCAAAGATTTGGATTTATTCAAATGCTTGATTGCTAAATCTTTTTTATCCAACTTATAATAATAGTAACCCGCGTAAAATTGTGCACGTGGATGTTTTTCCAAATAAGGCAAGCCATGATCAATCAATTCCTTGGCTGCGGATATTCTTTCGGTCTTGGTTAATACATAGGCCAAATAGACCATGGCGTCATGTTGGTTGGGAGCATTGCCCAAAACATTTTGAAGATCAACCTGTGCTAGTTCATAATTATCTAAGTCTAGATAAATTTCTGCACGTAGTAAGGCAGCTCCCGGATCAGTCCAGTTTTTATATAAATATTGATTGACAGAACGTAAGGCTTCATGTTCGTTGTTATCGGCATGATACAACTTGGCAAGATTTAGAAAATCCCTATCCTTTCTTTTTAATGGTCGAATGTGTTCAGTGAAAATATCCAGTCCTTCTTGAATACGATTTTCCTTGATTAATAAATCTAAAAGCGATTCTGCCGCGAATCGATCCGGCTTTTCTTCTAAGGCCGTAGTAAGTAATGCTATAGCTGCTGCGGGTTTGTTTTGACGAGTAAGTTCCTGCGCTTCATGAAATTTGGCAGTCTGCTTGGCTGATCTAAATAACCTTAGAATCTGATAACCATCATTGTAAGTAATCGAGCCATCATCCATTGGTAAGCCTTGGTTCCTAGGAAATATATTGACACAAAAATCCCAGAATGCCGAAAGCACAAAGATTGAAATGAGCGTGATCTGTCCATCTGAAAAATCACTGCTAATAATCCAAAGCAATAAGCCCATGGATAATAAAAGGCTAAAGACCGGACCACCTGCCAGCACAGCCATGTTTTTTCCAAATCCTCTTATCGGACCATGACTACAAAAACCACAATACCAGTTGATGATGTTGAACTTTAAAAGTAAATCTAGTCGCCCAAGTTTTAAATGCAAACATTTTTCAACGTCTCCATAACTACCTACCATCATTGTCACCCGATCATCGGTGAATAACAAAGCAGGAATAGTATGTCCTAATTCGTGAACAAAGGTGGTCAAGGATCTAGAGCTAAGAACAACTAGCAACACCCCAAAAGCAATTAAGATTCCTGTAAAAACACCCATGGCTTGAAGGTAGTAAAAATTATATTCCTGCGCTTTGAGTACAAATGCATATAGCCATCTCTTCGTATATTTATTCCATGGTAGAAAAGAGCATTCCAACGGTACCAAGAATTAGAACGATTAGTAGAATTGCAAGATTTTATAATAACCCAATACCAATCCTGGAAAGCTATCATGAAGAATTCGGGGATACCTATTATATGTATATAGGTGGCGTTCAAAAGGCCATTCTAACCAGATCTCCAGCGATGATCAAAGCTGTGCTCCAAGGGCAACATCGACAATTCGAAAAGTCCAAACTGCAAACCGATATGGTGGCAGAATATTTGGGAAAAGGTTTACTCACTAACCACGGATCTGATTGGTTAAGACAGCGTAGATTAATTCAACCTGGATTCCATAAAAAGAAAATTGAAGGCTTGATGTCCTTGATGATGTCGGTGATAAATAAATTTTCAGCAGAACTAGGAAAAAAAGACAAGGTCACCTTTCCGGACTTTTCGGAAGCAATGTTGAAGCTATCTTTTGAAATTATCGCTCGAACATTAATAAGCCAAGCGATACCTGAGGAGGAACTCAGTCGAATGAGTAGGACCATCAATGAAACGCAGAATTTTATCATACGCCAAGTCAGGCTTCCTTTTTTAGCGCCATATAATAGACTTACTGGCAAAATAAAACAACAAAAAGCCAAGGTCGATGACATGCGGAAAATTCTTCTAAATTATGTTCAGCAAAGAAGAGCTTCGGGTGAAAAAATGGATGATCTCCTAGATATGCTTTTGGATATCAGATACGAAGATACCGGAGAAGCAATGACCGATGAGAGGTTGATTGATGAAATGTTGATACTCTTTGTGGCGGGACACGAGACGACAGCTAACGCTTTGAGTTGGGCCTGGTATGTCTTAAGCAAACAGCCGGAAACTGTGGAGCGAATTCGCCTAGAAGCACAAGAATTTTTTGATGGGCCAATTACAATTGAATCTTTAAAGCAACTTTCCTTCACCAATCAAGTCATTCAAGAAGTGATGAGATTGTACCCACCGGCATGGACCACTGATAGGGTGGCGCTTGAAGATGTTGAAGTGGATGGCTATTTACTTAAGAAAGGAACCATGGTGATGCCTTTCATCTATGGTGTTCATCGTAATCCAACAATTTGGGAAAACCCGGGAGAATTCAACCCCGAAAGATTTATAACAGAAGCATACAAATCAAAACCACAATTTTCTTATCTGCCTTTTGGTGGCGGCCCAAGATTTTGCATAGGGAATAATTTCTCCATGATAGAAATGCAGTTGATTGTCGCAAAACTTTGTTTGCATTTTGATTTTAAAACCCAGAATGAAAAAGACATAAAAATAAATCCATTAATAACCCTGCGAATGGATCAACCTTTGCAAATGGAATGGAA
Source organism: uncultured Saprospiraceae bacterium (assembly GCA_937930025.1). Lineage (GTDB taxonomy): Bacteria > Bacteroidota > Bacteroidia > Chitinophagales > Saprospiraceae > JABDJM01. The sequence continues at coordinate 27,669 of CALGJW010000399.1, forward strand.
AGCTAGAAAATAAAAAAGTCGCAAGTTTAGTAAACCTGCGACTTTCTTTATTCTGTCTTCTATTTTTTTAGTGGACCGAAAGTTTTTGCTCTGCCAACTTCCCGTTTATATTGATAGAAACGATATAAGTTCCGGCATTCAATTGAGAAACATCCATGTTTAGCATTTCATCATTAGTCGACATTTTCCGAACCAATTGTCCTTGTATATTTCGAATGATAACTTCTGCTTTATGATGGGAAGGATTGTCAAAATATAAGGCAGTCCAAGAGTTAGTTGGATTTGGATATAATTTCGGAGCATTTAAAAATGCAGTAGCGTCATCTGTATCTGATGAAAGTGCAAATGGATCAGAGAATCTTTCATCTGTTGTGAATTGATCATCCGATAGCGTATTTAGAAATGCAACAATTGATTGAACATCTTCTTCTTCGAATTGAAAGCCTCCTTCCGGGATTACTCCCCATTCGCCGTCTTCAACTTCTTCGTTATAATACTTCATCACAGCGGCTAAGTCTTCAAATCTTCCATCATGCATGTATGGAGCAGTCTTCGCGATATTTCGAAGGGTTGGTGCTTTAAATAACCCAGGCAAATCAGGATTGATTTCTCCATATCCAATGTCATCATTTTCTATTGGGAGCTCATTACTAAAAAGGAATGGAGCACTCTCAACTATATTCTCTGTAGGACCGCCTATGCCGAAATCTATAAAAAAGCTATTGCCATCAGTATGGCACATTCCGCAAGCCTCTTCAAATAGCATGTGTCCATGTTCTTCTTCGGAAGTAAAGTTTATTTCTCCTCTTTGAGCTTTGTCGAACTTGGTGTTGAAAGTTGTCATCGCAGCAATGAATTGCATCAATGCTTCTTGAATTCTATCCAAGTTAATATAGCTGGAGCCATAAGCTTTTTCAAATAGTTGGGGATAGTAATTGGTTTCATTCATTCTTTCAATCACTCCTTGCAAATCGACTAATCCTATTTCATTTTCGTCTTGTAATGGAAGTCTTACCATTTCTTTTAAATCAGATTGACTCATATCCCAAAAGAAGCCCATTCTATTTGTCCAACCGAGATCATTCAATTGCATGGAATTTCTTCTAGTATCTACATTCACCCCTTCACTGAATCTGGTATCATCGGCAAAAGATAAATCCTGCTTATGACATGTAGCGCAAGAAATATTCTCATTAGAGGAAAGCATTTCATCATAAAACAACACCCGACCCAAAGTCGCGCCATCATCAGTAACCACATCCAATACTGTACTATCGTTAGATCCCCAGGGAGTTTCAGTTAGGTGGTCTGGGAAATCAAAATCGTCGTAATTATAAGGATCGTCTGGAAGAATTGGCTCTTCTCCTCCCCCAATGCTTAGCGCATTCGATGCGAATTGATTGGTGGTAATAGAGGAAGAGAAAAATAAGGTACAAAGACCAAGACAAATGACTGGTAATAGGTAGCGCATAGGTTTGTCGTTTAAAGGGTTTGTGAAACTGCGTCTTGTTAGCTTCCCTTAAAATACGGCAAAATTCCTTCTATGACAATAGTATGACAGTTTTTAACATTCGATCCGCGGTTTTTGCAAGCTAATTTGCAAAATTTAATAGATTCTTGCGTAATTATTGACTGGCCAATGCTTCTTGGGCTAAGGCCAAAAGTTGACTTTGGGAGATTGCCCCAACGTTTTTAACTATCACTTTTCCAGCGCCATCAACAAAGACTAAGGTTGGATAAGCGCTTACTTCATAAACCAGGGCAATCAACGGCCCATTTTCTTTTTCCGCATCTACCTTATAATTGATGAAATTGGCATTCATGAATTTCACTACAGAAGGGTCAGAAAACACATCCTCATCCATCATTTTGCAGGGCAAGCACCAGTCGGTCATAATGTCCACAAAAACCAACTTTTCTTCTTTAGTGGCTTTTTCTAAAATAGGAGAGATAGATTTGGATTTTGAAAAATGAATCTTATTCGGATCTAATTTCGCTTTTTTACTTCCAGTACAGGAAAGTAGAAAAAGTATGCTCAGGGCAAGGATATAGTGGTAGTGTTTCATCTTTAAGCGCTTGTCTGCCCAAAGATAACGATGAAAAGATGAAAAACATTTCGATCGGGGGAAATCAGCACCCAATTATCCAATAAAATATACAGAATTAAGGAAAAAATGAGGATGAACGGAGGAAATCGAGTTAAATATCATTCGTAAACGATTAACTTTCAATAGTTTTTAAAACGACTATAAAAGCATATAACAAATACCAATGTCTGGTATGGCCTCAAGTGTAAAATTGCTGCATCTTGCAATCAGATACAAGAAAAGGACAGAATACTAGCAGGCAATAGTATTCAATCGTCATAAAAGGTCCCTAAGAAATAGTAGTCAGTCGTCAGACTGGCAATCAGAAGAACAAACTTATGAGAGATTCTTCTGATGATTTACTAGCCGGGTTGCCTCATTAAACTAATTTCTACCGCGATGATGATTTCATCGTAACGGCTAGGGTATTACCTCTAGCCGTTTTTTTTATTGGAAAAATTATATTTCTATTCTATCAAGGAGGAGTAAACATCAAAAGTTTTTTGGGCTGTTGTGCTTTTGTCAAACTGAGCAAGTTTGATTTTTCCTGATCGCAGCCACTCTTTGGTGGGTTCTTGATTTTCCAATACATACTTTACCCCTTCTGCCAATTCGCTGGCGCTCCCAACTTCGGATAACCAACCATTTTTCAAATGATCAATTATCTCCGGAATGCCACCAGCCTTTGTGGAAACGATAGGAATCATAGCCGCCATAGCATCAATTACCGATGT
>CALGJW010000400.1 GCA_937930025.1 uncultured Saprospiraceae bacterium
AAGGTATGAAGCACTACTTTTGGCAGCCTGAAGGGTTGCGATTCCACTCACCTTATAAAGAATAAAGGAATATATCGAGCAATCATCTAAAATGGAAGTTGAAGTATTAAAAAATTATTAGAATATTATTTATTAAAAGGTAAAGTACTTTTACCGTTGATGGAATCGCAGACCTTCAGCCTGCCTAACACATTTGTTTCAGGTCTTGGGGTGATACCCCAAGTTGCGGAATCTTAGGCCTACAGCCTATATGAAGCTTGGTAAATAAATTGATTTTGTGTACTACGGAAGGTTGTCAAACAGATTCGTGGCTAACTATACGCGTTGTATCGTCCTTGCGTCCGCTGGGCAATTGAACTTATTGCGGTGTAGCCAATTGAATTTATTGGATAAGCTCTCAAAACAAAAAAGCCCGATAACTTGAGTTATCAGGCTTTTTAGACTTCTTGAAGTCTATGTGACTATTGAGGTATTTCGTTCAATAGACCTTCTGTTCCCCCAGTTGCTCCAGAGAAGATTACTGCAGTAGCAATACAAAGAATTAGAAGGGCTGCTGCCAAGTACCAAGTCAATTTTTCAATAAAGTCAGTTGATTTGGCTGCTCCTAACATTTGATTGGCCGCTGATCCACCAAAAGTTGCATCTACTCCTCCGCCTTTAGGATTTTGGATTAGAATCACTCCCATCAATAGAATGGAAATTAATGCGATGGCGATTGTCATCATTACCATATTAGATATTTTTTAAATGTTCAATTTGTGTTGCAAAGAAATCACTTTTTTCTGGGATTAACAACCTTAGTTTTTCATACATGGCGATTGATTTCTCAATATGGCCTTGTTTGGCTAATAGTTTGGCTAAAGTCTCAGAAATTAGAGAAGGATGATCTTTGACGCTTTCTCGGGCAAAGTATTTTACCCTTCCTTTCTTTTTCGAGTTTTCAGCAGTTTTTGTTGCGTTGTCAGGCTTATTTTCTATGTTCGAAGCCTTCTTTTTTTTCTTGGCCTTGGGTTTCTTATCTGATTTTTTCTCCTTTTTTTGCTTGTCTTTTTCCTTATACTTTACTTTTTCACTTGCTTTCTTCTTTGGTTTGGCTTTTTTCTCAATCTCTAAGCGCCCGTCAATAGCAGAAACATCCAATTCTTCTTCATCGGAATCTGGATTATTAGCTTGAAATGGAGGCGTTAAAGTAGTCCAAGATCTAAAAGTGGTCTTAGGGTTAGGAGAAATATTGGAATCACTTTTATCATCCTTAGAAGAACCTTCGCCAGATTTTTTAAGTACGGACTTTCGTATCTTTTTAATTAACTTTTTGTTCTTCTTCTTACCCATAATTATATCTGAAGTAGCATCTTCCTTCCATACCAATCCTTCAACTTTTCGATCTGGTATATCAAAATACAAAACTTCTTCCTCTAAATCCTGCTGAATGTCTACAAGTTCAGCTTTTTCCAGTTCAGCATTTGGTTGAATACTTGAAATAGCCTCGTTACCGGACAAACTATTTAACGTTTGACTAGTGGTAGCTACTACATTGTCGTCAGCTGGGGTAGAGATTGTTTCACCATCTTCCTGTTGCTTATCAAGTTGCATTTTTTGATCCAATAGTTGCCTTACAGGCTGGGAATAGGGATATTCTTCAAGCAAAGCTTTAAGAATTTCAAGATCCACGTGTTGCAATGCGGATCGGTCCCTTAGGAGATTGGCAAAGACTATTGCGTTCATAGTGATAACTAGCTACGAATTTAATAAAATTCGAAAGCCATTACCAATTTGTAAATGCCTTTTGATAAATATCTTCTACGATGTCCTTCAGAATGACTTCAATAAGCTCATCCTGAACAGTTGCTAAACTTTCATTAGGATCAAAATTGGAAAAATTGCTAAAGGAGCTAGTCCAATTGGCATCTTCATCCAAATGGTTAGTAAAATCTACCTTTACTGCGATATCTAGCCTATTCAGCGATACAGATTGTCCAGAAGTGGGTGCTTCTGAGCCTACTTCATACACCGTGATTTCCCCGGTAAACTCAATATTTGGTTTTTCCTTATCTAATTTCAACCGAGTCTCACGCAGGATTTTTTGAGTTATCTGATCGGTAACTTCCTGACTCAAAGTCGGAACAACCAAGCGGACGCTTTTGCTGAAATTGAAATAATCTACACTAAAAGTGTTAACATCTATGGGAACCTGAACCCCAGAAAGAGAAATAGAGCAACTACTAAAACCTAGTAGTCCAATCATCAAAATTCCTATTATGCTGCGCTTAATGCTCATACCTCAAAAAAACGTCTAATTGTTGGGATCTGTTGCTTGTCACGGATTAATTGTCACAGGTACAAAATTACCGAAGGTGACAAGAAACTATTGCAATTCGTATTCTTTAATTTTTCGGTAGAGTGTTCTTTCCGAAATGCCGAGTTCATCGGCTGCATCCTTTCTTCGATTCTTGTGCTTACTCAAGGCCTTCTCGATTAAATCTTTTTCCATATCCCTTATAGATAAATTTTCTTCGACAATTTCAGATTTGGAGTAGGGCGACCGATCACCATCTAGAATGATTGGAATATTTCCATTCTCATTATTTTCTGCTGAGTCGGAGTATTGAAAGTGATCAGACTCTTCTTCTTGATCATGCCGGACTGATTCTCTAAATTGTTCTTCGTAACTTCTTTTAGGAGCGGACAATAAATTATTATTCGCAGGAACACGTAAATTATTCGCCTTTATCATTTCAAAAACTAGAGATTTCAAATCGGTCAAATCTCCCTTCATTTCAAAAAGCAACTTATACAATATCTCCCTTTCCTGAAATTGATCTTCCCCTTTGTCTTTTCTCAATGCGGGAAGATTTCTTTTCATCAAATGAGGTAGAAGGTCTACCAGCATATCTGCGGTGATATTTTTCTCTTCAGATAAAACAGAAAGCTGTTCTACGATATTTTTTAACTCTCTAATATTGCCTGGCCAACTATAATTTTCTATAATCAACTCCGCACGCTCATCCAATCGAATTGGAGTGGTTTTATATTTATCCGCAAAATCTGAAGCAAACTTTCTAAACAGTACACTAATGTCTTGTTCCCTTTCTTTTAAGGCCGGCACCTTAATCGGAACTGTACTTAATCGATAATATAAATCTTCTCTGAATTTTCCTTTTTTGATTCTGTCCAGCAGATCCACATTCGTTGCTGCAATCACCCTAACATCCGTTGTTTGAACTATAGAGGATCCTACTCTGATGAATTCTCCACTTTCCAAAACACGCAATAAAAAAGACTGCGTATCCATCGGCATTTCACCGATTTCATCCAAAAAAATTGTTCCACCACTTACAGTTTCAAAGTAACCTTTGCGTTCCGCAGAAGCACCAGTGAAAGCCCCTTTTTCATGTCCAAAAAGTTCAGAATTGATTGTGCCTTCTGGAATAGCCCCACAGTTAATAGCTATAAATTTGGCATGTTTTCTAGCGCTTAACGAATGAATGATTTTTGAGAAAACTTCTTTTCCAGTTCCAGATTCCCCTGCAATCAAAACGGTAAGATCAGTATTGGCGACACGGATTGCAGTATTCAATGCATTAACCAACCCAGGAGCGTTTCCTATGATTCCAAATCTTTGTTTTACTGCTTGGGTGCTATGTTTCAAACCGTTATCCTATTAGAGTTGTTTATTATTCTACCGTCTTGCCAATTAATGTTGCTCGGGTAACTGATATAACTTTTACATTGACGTAGTCACCTGGCTTATCTTGAGGTCGACGTGGGAAGATGATTACTTTATTTTGAGAATTTCGACCGCGTAAATCTTGATCGGATCGTTTACTCGTTCCTTCAATAAGCACTTTGAATGTTTTGCCTATATCCAACTTATTTAGCTCGTGGCCTATATTCATTTGAAGATCAACTATATCCTGTAGTCTTCTCTTTTTAACCTCAAGCGGAATGTCATCCTCATATTTTCTAGCTGCCAAAGTTCCTGGTCGTTCAGAATAATAGAACATATAGGACATGCTATATTTCGCAAATTCCATCATGCTCAATGTGTCTTGATGTTCTTCTTCCGTCTCAGAACAAAAGCCAGAGATCATATCAGATGAAATAGCACAATCTGGAATTATTTCATAAATGCGATTGACTCTTTCAATATACCATTCCCGATCGTAGGTTCTATTCATTAATTTTAACACACGACTGTTTCCAGACTGAACAGGAAGGTGGATATAATTGCAAATATTTTCGTAGGCTTTAATGGTGTATAAAACCTCATCCGTAATATCCTTAGGATGCGATGTGCTAAATCTCACGCGAAGGTCAGGATTTACCTGAGCCACCATTTCCAATAAGTTGGCAAAACTCACGATGGATTCGTCCTCTGGATTTTTCCATTTATAAGAATCAACATTTTGCCCCAATAAAGTAACCTCTTTATATCCTTTTGAAAATAGATCATTGGCCTCCGCAATTATGCTAAAGGCATTTCGACTACGCTCTCTTCCTCTGGTAAAAGGAACTACACAAAAAGAACACATGTTATCGCACCCTCGCATGATGGAAATGAACGCAGTGACTCCATTGGAATTTAATCGCAGTGGATTAATATCTGCGTAAGTTTCTTCTCTACTAAGCAATACATTTACCCCACGGTTTCCATCTTCAGCACCTGAAACCAAATTTGGAAGATCTCTGTAAGCATCTGGCCCTACGACTAAATCAACCAATTTTTCTTCTTCCAAAAACTTGTGCTTGAGTCGTTCAGCCATGCAGCCTAAAACCCCAACCATCATTTTTGGATTCTTATCTTTTAACTTATTGAAAAC
>CALGJW010000401.1 GCA_937930025.1 uncultured Saprospiraceae bacterium
AGTTCCTATTCCAGCAAAAAGGGTGTATGAAAATTTCCAAACCAAGTGATCTCTATATTCAATTTGACCGAGCAGTAGTAACTTATCACGTAGATAGCCTTGATAATAAGATCGAAGCAATTTTGATCCTCCTATAATAGGTAGATCAAAAAAAGGAGAATTCCCCCAATTGCCTTGATGATAGAGTTGATAGCCTAATATTCTTGATTCGCCTAGTGAATAAAACTTTCTGAAGTCTAAATAATATCGTCCATACTCATAATTGGATGCCAAAAATTGTGTAGCAAAACTTATCCCACCCTCTAGATAAAATCCTTTTTTCGTCCAATACTGTCCGTCTCTTTTATCCCATTGAAAAGTGGGCCCTAAGCTTGAAATTCTACCTCCTTCGATGCCTAGAGTGGCTGGTGTAAAGTTTCCATCATTCTGATCTAAATCACTAAATCGATAATCATTATAGCGCCAAATCAATCCGAGGAATAAGTACTTTTTAAATCTTTTATATATCCCTACTTCAACCTTAGGAAAGTTGGCAGTATAAAAAGACTGATTTCCCGGGTTATCACCAATACCATAGTATTCATATATAAAGTCATAATACCCTATTTCTCCTTTGGCCCGATACTTATCAGCCCCAAAAAAGAGTCTAAACGGCAAATAAGTCAACAATTGTTGACGAAAAGTATAGACTCCACCGATCTGGAAAGTGGACGTTTCGGCCGAACTATCCAATTTAAAGGCCAATGAGGCGCCAGCACCAAGGGCTAAACTGGTCTCAGGGGTTGAATAAACAACGGGTAATACCGTGAATTTTACTCTTTTTGGGATAATATCCTGGCTTAAACTATCCTGAGCACAGGTATTCTGAGCTATTCCTATGAAAATAAAAATAATGGCCCAAAGGGCCGAATCCCTTGATATATAACGATTTTCACTCATTTAATTTGGCAAAATAGTGCTATTAACTAGTACATACGAAAAAAAAAGTGTCTTGGCCTGTATCTTTTGGAGGTTTTTATCATTATGTACTTGAAACGGTCTTTATGGCGATTAGCTGATAGGCTTATTCTTCGCAGCCCTTTTGGGGCTGTGAAGTATAGCCTTTTTGGTTGGGGCGCCAAATGAACGGCCTAATAGTCGTTTGATTTGACGAATAATCGTAGCCTTGCATAAATAATATTTAAAAGGAAGGATGCCGGATTCCCCAGAGCAAAATCGTTCTAAAGTAATAAGTAGGAGTGATCTTTTAGAAGAATGGAAGATTATTCAGGCCGCCCAGAAAAACCCTTCAGCTTTTGGAAGCCTGTACAAAAAATATTTTCCACAAATCTTTAAGTTCATTTATAGAAGAACCGATAGCGAACAGTTGGCCGGAGACATTACCGCCCAAGTTTTCCTTAAGGCACTTCAAAAATTAAGTTCCTACTCCTTTAAAGGTGTTCCGTTCTCAGCCTGGTTGTACAGAATAGCTTCTAACGAAGTGGTTCAGCATTTTAGAGATCAGGGAAAAAACAGAACAGTGGCTATAGATGATTATCAACTAAACGAGTTGATTTCTGAAGAACCCGCTACGAACACAAATCAAGAAATAGGTTGGATGATCGAGTTTCTTGATGAATTGAAAGAAGAAGATATGCAGCTCATTGAATTGAGGTTTTTTGAAAAACGACCTTTTAAGGAAATTTCAGAAATAGTTAATCTTACTGAGAACAACACTAAAGTAAAAACATACCGAATTCTGGAAAGACTTCGGAAAAAAATAATTTTAAAACAGGATCAGCATAAGTAACCCCCTTTAGCTTTTGTATTGCGCTTATGAAAAGAAACCGCTACAATTTTAAATTAAATCAACCCCCTCCTTCGGATGAGCAAATTGCTCGTCATCAGGACTTCGATGCCCTTTTAGGTCAGCTCGAATCAGGAAAGAAGAATGGCGGTGGTTTAGTTAGAACGCTCTACTGGCTCGCGCCATTAGCAGCTGCCGCTGTAGCCGGATGGATGTTATTTGGACATCTATTAATGACCGCTGAATCTGATCCTTATTTCGAAGAAGCACAAGCCTATTTCGATTCCAAACCTTTTGTCAACCCTCCCCTTCCTAATTTAGAAGCAAAATTCGTTTCTAAGAAATTCAACGCATTTGAAGGAGGATCCTTTGTCTATGAAAATGGTTCCAGAGTTGTCATTCCAAAAGCTGCTTTTATAAATGAAGCCGGTGAAGTAATTGGTGGTGAGGTCGAGATTAAATTTAAAGAATATCATGACTACGTAGACTTTTTTCTTTCTGGCATTCCAATGCATTATGATTCATTAGATACCCGTTATCAATTAGAATCTGCAGGAATGATGGAATTATACGCAGAGCAAGATGGAAAAAGATTGAATGTAGCACCAGGTAAAGAAATTCAAGTTGAATTACAAGGAGAAGTTTGGGTTCCTACTCAATCTCCTAATCAACTTCCTAAGTTCAATATCTATCATCTAAATGTTGATCGCAAGAATTGGAAATATGAAGGAGTCGATAAATTGTCTTGGGCAGACGAGCTTCCTGACTTGAATAATTTGAAAGCAACGGCTCAAAAATCCTATAGCAAAGAATTGACACAAATAGAAAAGGAAAGATCAGCTGCTTTGCTTAACGCAGAAAAAGGCGCTGGAAAACCTGTAGCACCGAGGGAGCCTAAACTAACAAAGGAAGATGACGTTACCTTTGATTTAGCTTTTAACGAATTTGATGATCCCTCCTTAGCCGGTCTAAAAGAACAGTATGAAGGTACCCTATGGAAAGTTGTGGATAACGAGCAAGCCTTCAATCAAAATGTCGCTGCAGGGGTACAGTGGGAGGATATGGATTTGAAAAAATTGAATGAATTAGACTTTGAGCTTACTTTATACTCAGGCGGAAATTCAATCAAGGTAATTGTTAATCCGGTACTTACTGGCTCCGATTTAGTCGAAGCTCAAAACCTGTACAAATCAGCCTTTGCCAAGTATCAAGCTGAACTAGCGGCTTGGGAAAGTGGACAATCAGAAAGAATGGCATCCGTTCAAAGAAAATATGATGCATTGGCTTTAGCTGCCAAGAATGAATTTGAAGATGTATTGTCAACTGCGGACCAAAATAGCCAAGGAGTATTAAAGCGTAAGGTGGTAAATCGCTTTACAGCTGATCGCCTAGGAATCTGGAATTGTGATTTCCCTATGAAGCCTTTCAATACTAAGGTTAAAGGAAAATTTGTAGATGATGCAGAAAAGTTGCTAGATCAAAACACTGGCTATTTAGTGGACAAAAAAAGAAATACCCTATCAAGGTTTTATACGACAAATGAAACGCCGGTTTCTTACAATGATCAATCGGCAAGTTTAATGTGGATTGTGGCCGAGGATGGACAAATTGCCATTTTCGAACCAAAGAATTTTGAGCAAATCAAAAAGAACGAATCCACTCAGACTTTCAAAATGAGGCGTATAAATAAAGACATAAAATCAGAGGCGGAACTACGAAGCCTACTTGATTTCTAAGAATGTGTAAGTCCTATTTTAACTATCCTTTCTCAATTCCCATCTATCTCAGATGGGAATTTTTTTTGCCTAATGACAAAAGTCAATTGGTCCATTGATATTCGTCAATGGTTTTAGCTTAAAGGATGGCGATCTTTGAATTGTAAATAATTAGTAACCTATTAAACTACAGTTATGAACAAGATAAGACCAGTAAAAGCGATAATGACAAGCAACCCTATCACTGTCAGCACCAGCGATCCTCTAAAGGTGATCTATGAGATTTTCCAAACCAAAAACATTCATCATTTACCCGTAGTGGAAGCAAAAAAGTTGGTTGGGATGATTAGCAAGTCTGACCTATTATTCTTCTTAGATGGTAAGATATATGAGGATAGCGGCCTTTATGGAAAAGCTATTGAAAAAATCAGATTGAACCGATTCACTGCAGCAGACATCATGACCAAGAAATTAGCCAAGATAGATGTGAATGATCCAATAAGAACAGCAATCAATCTTTTCACCATCAATAAATTCCATGCCCTTCCCGTCATGGAAGCAGATGAATTAGTTGGTATTGTTACCACACTAGATTTAATTGCAGCATTGGATAAGGAGCCAGTGGATTTAATGGATTATGCAGGTTAGAAATTATGAGATAGATTTTTAAGCATAAGAATTTAGAATTGTTAGGAGGCCTTTGATGAAATCAAGGGCCTTTTTTAACGAAGGCAATATTACAACTAAGAAAATATTGATTTCAAAATAAATAAGAAATGGATCATCTTTCAATGATCCATTTCCTTGTAAATTTAAAAGACCCACCATCTTTCAATAGCAGGTCTTTTAATCGTATATAGTTTACGATTGAAGTAATCTGTAAGCTATACTATTTCTTAACGAACTTAGCAGATCCCATACGGCCTGTGCTTGGTTCTACAAAAGTGATTACGTATAATCCTGGCGTCAAATCAGATACTCTTACATTGTTTCCGTAAAAGTCATTGTGACGAATCATTTCTCTTCCACTCATATCAGAAACAACAACGTGCAATGGATCTCCATTTGCATTAAATAGCAAGTTATGCGTTGCAGGATTTGGGAAAATTGTCAATCCTCTTTCTTCAATTAATCCATCTACTCCAACTGCTCCTGGCTGAGTAACGTTATCGAAGTAATAAGTTTGCTCCGTTGTAGGCGTTTCACCGATGTTAAAGAAAAATACCAATCGATTCGCCATACCATTGAAGGTAGCCATGTCATCACAAACAGTAACCCATTCCCCAGTTGAACCTATTGCTACTTGAGGTCCTTCATAAGGCATTGGTGTTCCACTAGTATTTTCAACTTTAAAAGTGAAAGGAACATCTGTCGAAGTCCATACATCAGCACAAATCATAGTATTGCCGCCAGCTACAGAGAAATCAACCTCACCTCCATTCACTACGTCGAAAAACATACCCATCCAAGTGTCTCCTTCATTAGGTTCGATAAATACACCTACGCTATCAGAAGTGTTGATGCCTGAAGCATCTGGATTGGCAATTACCATATGGCAGCCCTGCGCGCCCTGCGCTGTTCCATTACCAAAACATTCAACGAATGATTGTGCCTCGGTGTCAAAGTTGATTAAAGTTCGTTGTGCATTTACACTAGCCATGGTAAACATGCATGCAAAAGCAAAAAGTAGAATTTTTTTCATAAAAAGTAATTTTAATTGTAAATAGTTAAGAGATGCATACTCTATTACAGCAGTATGAATTTTGTAAAGTCGATTTGATTAGTTGCTTGGTGTCCAGAACGAAAAGAAATTTCTGTAACCTATTGTAAAAATAAACCAATTACTGAATTTTCACATACATAACACTGTTAAAGCCATTCTGTTCAATCGTCTAAAAGAGAAAAAAGTGCTTGAAATCAAGTCCAAAAGCCAGCATTTAATCAGATATGAACCTAGAATTTTGACTTAAATAACCAGACCCCCAATAGTATTCGTATTTTCGATTTTTCCCAGATGGCAGCACCATTTTGCTTTGATCTGAGTTTGGACGTTTTAGATCGAACCCTTCCGCTCCTACTAGGTCAAAAATATTGGTTTTGTTCTTATTGCTGGTCACTAAGACAGCAGGATTTAGCTGTTCACCGATAGTTATTAGTGCTAGTGCCTTGGCATCAGAATCAACTAGAAAACCGGATTGAGCATAAGATTGAGCGGTAAAGTCACCTTGGCAATTTCCCTTTAAATACAAGCCTTTCAGGGCATCATATCGCCCTGTTTCCACTTCTACAGGATACTGATTCCCGACCAATAATACGTCTAAACAACCATCTTGGTCCAAGTCTTCGATTAGGGTTCCATTGACCGGGGCAAACTGCGCTTCATTAGGTAGGGATTTTAGGTCGAAGACCCCTTTTCCGCCATTTTGAAGAAGGGAAGATTCGAAATGAGTGGCTTCAAAATGTAAGGAAGATTTGAGCTCAGAATTGCCATATATTTCCGTTAAAGTGGCACTTCCAAAGACATCATAAGAAGGAATTTTCTTTTTTATGTCGGGAATTTGCTCAGCAGAACATTGCAAGCCTCGAACTGGGTATTGAGTACCCTTGTAGTAGTATCCCAGTACTACGTCAAAATTACCATTGTCGTCAAAATCATCACCATAGACATGAAATGGGTGTTTTTGGGAAGCTCTATTTTTACTATTTGTGCCCAAATTCCCGAGAATATAGTCTGTGTCTCCATCATCATCGATATCTCCTCCAGATATACTATTCCACCATCCTGTGGAGTTTGGAACGGTACTTTGGGTGAACGAAGAGGCGTTATTGGTAAAAATGCTAATAGGCATCCATTCCCCGACGCAGATTAAATCCAAATCCTCGTCATCATCGAAATCAGTCCATAGGGCAGAAGTTACCATACCCACTTTTGACAGTTCCGTTGGAGTCACATCCTCAAATGTTCCATTGGTATTTTGCAAAAGATAACTCTGAGGTGCCATTGGATACTTTCCGGAAACAAGGCGTCCTCCAATAAACAAGTCCAAATCTCCATCCTTATCATAATCTCCGGCCACCACACAGGAGCCATTACTATTCATCGGAGGTAAAGCACGCTTTTCGTATGTAAAATTGCCTTTCCCGTCATTCAAGTACATACGATGCTTTAGCAACTCACTTCCTTCGTCAAATTCATAACTACCACTGACAACTATCAGATCCATATCTTTATCCTGATCGGCATCAAAAAAGAGCACGCCCATATCTTCATGTTCTCTATGATTGGAAAAAATATTGCTGCTTTTTTCTGAAAAAGTAGCATTCTTATTTTGTATAAAAAGCGTTCCTGCGAATCCTGCTCCTCCTCCTACAAAAAAGTCATCTAATCCATCTCCATTTACATCAGCCACTGCTAGGCCAGGACCTCCTTGAGATAACTTATGTGGCAACAGCACCTGCTTTGCATAATCATCCTTGATAACTTCTTGGTGTATATGATTGAGGGCATATTTGGCTGAGGCTTCTTTGAAAATATTTTCTTTTTTCGATCTAGCTTCCTTCATAAATTTATCTGCGCTGGTTTCAGAAATTTCAAGTACCTGATTTGCTTTTACATTCTGTAGAGAAATAAAGGTTTTATTTGGCCAGACAACTCTTAGTTCCTGTACCGTTTTGTTTTTTCCTATACCAAAATGCACAATGGGTTCTACCGAAGATTGATAGCCTCTGGTTAAGGTCAATTCTTGATGCTGCACCACTCCATCTGAAGTGGTAAGTCTTAATTTTGCACCAACACCCAATGTGTTTTGTGTAGCTGAGTTCAGTCTTACACGCAGATAGTTATTTGCTTCTTGATTTTTCTCGACACTATTGTTTTGATAAACAAAAGCTAGGGTATCAATGTTATTCAACACCAAGTCCAAATCTCCATCCAAATCTAAATCTGCGTAGGCGGCTCCGTTGGCATTCACCAAGTCTCCAATGTTCCAGTCTTTAGATTTATTGGTGAAAGTTAAATTGCCATTATTTTTAAAAATGTAATTGGGCAAAGTAGAAGATGGAATCTTTGCTTCGATATTTTCATACTTCGTTTTTCCACCTTTCAACAAGTCTTTCAACTCGCCTTTAAAATCCTTATCCAACATATCACGTCGGTAGCCATTCGTCACAAATAAATCTTTCCAACCATCATTGTCAAAGTCTGCAAACAAAGGCGACCAACTCCAATCAGTAGTTGCTACTCCTGCCAAATAGGATATTTCACTAAATGTCAATTCACTTTTATTCGCACCTTCCTTTAATATTCCATTGTTCAGCTGAAGTGCATTGTGCATGTATTGATAGCCAAAACCGATGTCCACCACCCTTTCAAAATCTTTAGGATTCATTGGAGCCATGTTGGTTTTCTGACGTTTGTTATCTTCCGCCATCATTTCCACAGCGAAGATGTCGGTCCAGCCATCGTTGTTAAAATCGCTAGCATCTACTCCCATGCTAAATTTAGCCATGTGCTTCATCGCTACATCCGCAATATTGCTAAAAGTCCCATCGCCATTATTTTTATACAAGTAGTCTGGATCCTGATAATCATTTGAAGTGTAAATATCGACCCAACCATCATTGTTAAAATCACTAGCGACCACCCCAAGCGTATGACTGTAATTCACAATTCCTGCTGATTTGGAAACATCGGTAAATTTAATTGTTCCTTCTTTGGAATCATTTCGATATAACCGATCCGAGTTTTCAACTGGAGGGCTTTTCATTTTTTTCAAGACTTCAGAAGCTTTTTCACGAAATAGATTTGGATGATTCGCTACATACAAATCTAAATCTCCATCATTGTCGTAATCGAAGAAAATCGATTGGATGGAATAACCTATGTCATCAATGCCGTATTCTGCTGCCCGATCTGTAAACGTTGGAACGCCATTATTTGAAGCAGCATCTGCGTTGTTCACAAATAATATATTTCGTCGTACTTCTGGGTCCTTATAATACCCCGAGGCACTTACGTATATGTCCAGCCAGCCATCCGAATTGATATCAACCATTGTAACGCCGGTACACCAATCATTTAGATAAGAAGCCTTTGCCTTGGCAGTAATTTCTTCGAATTGTAAATTTCCTTTATTGAGGTACAGGCGATTCAAGGACATATTTCCGGTGAAGTATAAATCAGGTAAGCCATCGTTGTTTAGATCGCCAACGGCTACTCCACCTCCATTATACAGGTATTCATATTTGAAGTAATTGACTAAGTTGGTTTCTTCAATTTTGTTTTCAAAAAGAATATTGGAGTGTTCTGGGGAGACGAGGGAGAAAAGTGGAAAAGTGGAATCGTCCAGCGTTTTGCCTTTCTCGGTAGAATCCTGGCAGCCTGTCAATAAGGACATTGTCGCAAATGTAACAAGGAAAAGGGCAATTAACTGCCAATGTTTTGTAGGCTTCATCCACATCAAATTGAACCCAAACTTACTAATTTTTTAGGGGCCAACCGGCTTTTACAAAGTACTTAAATCCAGAAGGGCAATTATCCAATTTCTTTTACAAATTTTGCTATTCTTAAATAATTGGTTCGGAGATCACTATGTCATCTCATATGGATTAAAATATTTCACTCGCAACTTATCCCAAAAGCTTATTTTAAAATTCAAAGGTAATTTCCCTAGTTCCTTTAACTCCTGATTTGCCGCATATCGAATCCTCCAATTTTTATCGATTAAAAGACTTTGAAGTTGTTTTACAATCGAAGGATTTTCTGCGACATCTTCTTTTGAAATCCAATCGCCAATTAACCAAATTGATTTGTATCGTAAAACATCATGAGGACTGGATAGATAGCTAAATAGCAATTCAACAATCTCTTTCCTATGCTGCATTTTTTCTACGTCTACAAATCCGACTTCTTCTAGGCATTCTAAAACATCAAAAGCATTTTCAGAATTCTCTGCCAGTTTAAACGCCCGTTTATATTCTTCGTAAAAAAATTGGCTCCATTTTTCCGGCTGCTCACTTAATGCTTCATATATCACAGAGATTCCAGAAAATGTTTTCAGCTTAAAATTTTGTCTGATTTCCTCAATCAGCTCTACTTCTTCTTTTTCATCAGCGTATTTTCTTAATTCTGAAAGCAATTCTTCTCGATCCGTTTCGCTTTCAATATCGTAAAAGTTAGCTAACTTTTCTTTGACTTCAATAAGATTGATCATAGTAATCAAATCACTTTTTAATAAACCTTCTGTGAAATTAAAAAACCCTTTTAATCCTATCACAAAATTGAGATAAAATTAAAAGGGTTAGGAGTTTAATTTTTTTCTTCTAAGCGCTACTTTACTACTACCAACTTCTTTCTGGCAGCGTTTCCTGATACGTTGGCTAGTAAAAAAATCACCGAGGGGGATACCCCCAGCGATTTTATATTACTCAAAAATTCTATCTCGGTTCCAACTGAAAGCAATAGGCCCACATACCATCGGTGGTATATAATCTTCCATTACTTTGGTCAACAGAAATGCGTCTATACATGCTAAGATCGTCATAACACTCCTGATAAGGTGATTCTGTTTTCAGGAATTGCTGACCTGTCATTGCATCTACTCCGTATAGGTAACCAACAAAATTCTCCA
>CALGJW010000402.1 GCA_937930025.1 uncultured Saprospiraceae bacterium
CTTTGGCAAACAGCACAAAACAACCCAGATTATTAACTAAGGAGCCCAGATAAACTCCTATTAACCAGATGAATTATGAGAGGAATTACCCTGCTCTTACCCCTTATGCTGTGGCTGTCAGTCAACAACATACAGGCTCAATTAGAGGATGGCGAGTGGTATTATGGCTTTAAAGCCGGCGCCATATCGTCAAAAATTAATGATGTTTCCACTACGATCATTCCTTCTTTTTTTCCCCAAGAGAGTTATGATGTGTTTACCGAGCCCCGTCTTGGATTTACAGGAAGCTTTTATGTACACCATCGATTCAAGCGTTCCAGATTGGCGATTCAACCTGAGTTGAGTTATACCCAGGGCGGTGGATTATTCAGGTATACCGATGTTGAGGAACTAGAATATACGATTGGTTTTAAATATTCCTATTTCAACATTGCGCCGATTTTGAAAATGTATTTGGCGCATGGACTGCATTTTAATGTAGCTCCGAGATTAAGTTTTGGTCTTCAAGAAAGTAATCTGACTTATGTGTCCAATCAACCTGAATTGGGGCCAGATTTACAAATCCAACAAAGTCTGAGAGAAGTCTTGAAAGGAAAAAATAATTTCAATGTACTCATAGGTATTGGTTATGACATGCCCTTTGGCTTAAGCCTAGGATTTGAATATCACATTGGATTTTCTGATGTGATTGAGACACAAGCAAACGGTTTTTATTTCATAGAAAATAAGAATGCCACCGTTGCCTATCAGGTCACCTTGGGGTACGCTATTCCTTTTTATAATAATTAGAATCGAGCAATTATGTTGAAATCTGACTTAAAATTTCTTTTGCTTGACGGATTCTTATTATTCGCATTGTTGTTTCCATTCCTAGGATTCGCACAAGCTCCAGGTGGAGTAGAAGGATCAGCCATGTGGATATCAGTCGAGGAGCAAAACCAGAACTATTTTTTAAAGGAAAAAAAATCTATAGTTACTTTGTGTGCTATAGATAAAATGGAATTGCTCAATAGCAATCCAACAATTTTATTTGATGGAAACACCTTAGTTCCTGCCATCGATTTTCCAAAGCATAGGATTGATCAATTACATGTATTTTCTGTGTATGCACCAAGAGATTCCATTTTGGAAAAAGGAGTTTGGTATATACGATCTTTAGAAAAGGACGAGTTGTTGTTAACCACCCATCGTTTGGCTGATTTTTCTACAGGGAAATTTATGAATAATCTCAAAGATCAAAAGCAACAGCCGCAATTGAATACCTATCAGAGATTTATTAATTCCAAAAGGAATGGCAATTATCAAATTGTTATTGGAGACAATCAATTAAAGCAAAATATTCCAGTAACTCCTTTCTTTGGGAAATTCGCAGAACTTATTGTTTTCGATAGAATTTTAAACAATTTAGATAAGGCAAAAGTAGAAAGCTATCTGGCACTTAAATATGGAATAAGCTTAGATAAAAATTTAAATCAATCCCTGTATAACTCCGCAAACCAAATTATCTGGGATACTAAAAATTTAAGTGAATTTTCAAACAATATTGCAGGAGTTGGAAGAGACGATGCCAGTGGCTTGTTTCAAAAGCAAAGTAGTGCAGTCTATAGCGACAATATTTTTTCAGTAGGATTAAATCAATTTGCAAAGGATAATTCTTCTAATCCTTCAGCATTAAATGATCTTCAATTTTTAATCTGGGGTTCAAATTCTAAAGCTTTAACCCAAGAGGCTAAGCAACCTGGATTAATTCAAAAATTAAATAGAAGGTGGCGAATTCAAAATCACGGCAATATTGATCAACCAACCCAGTTGATGTTTGATATGAATAAAGTGGATGCTGATGAATCTCCTGAAGAGATATTCTGGTTGATAGTAGATCAATCTGGATCAGGTAAATTTGATATATCCGCTACAGAATACTTCCAAATGTCTAAGATTGATGAGTCAGGAATGGTGGTATTTGATGAAGTGAACTGGGATAATATAGAGGCTGCACATTTTTCTATTGGACTAGGTCCGGAAATGATACCGGTTATGCAAGTAGATGCTCCTGATTGTTCGCGAGAATCAAATGGCTCTCTATTGTTAACCGCAAAGGGTGGTAAAGCACCTTACCTTTTTGAAGTTATTAATGAGGCAGGTATGCAAATATTTTCTTCATTTAGAAATGATTCAACTCCATTCGAAGTTAAGAATATTTCTGCTGGAACTTATCAACTATTAATTAGGGATAATGATGGATCAAGTTACCAAGAGGAATTTTTTATCAATCCCAAAGAAGCGCCTATCTCGACTCTTGAAGATCATTACGCTTACAATGATCAAAAGGAATTAATTCTTGACGCATCAATCGGAATGGAGACTTCAATAGAGTACGAATGGATCTCTCCAAGTGGTAATATATTTTCTGAGGCCGCTATTAGCATAAAAGAAGTTGGTACCTATTTGTTGAAGATGACTAATGAAGAATGTCTATCACAAAAAAGGATTCAAATTTCTTCTGCCTTCCCTAACAATTTCAAATCTGTGGATTTATTTCCTAACCCTGTTTCCGATGGAATTTTTCAACTAGAAGTTCAACTCGAGCAACCAGCAGAATTAGAAATTCAAGTAGTCAATGTTACAGGATCAATACTACACAGCATTCAACTCGATGATCAAATCAATCATCAATACCAAGGATATATACCCGAACCTGGAATGTATTTGATCAAGTTGATTTCTGCAGGTTCGGTAGAAACCCAAAAACTAATTGTACACCAAAAATCCTAATGAAATGATTTTGCAAATATTGAATAAATATATTTTGCTCTTATTGTTTTTATTGGGACATTTTTCCCTTTATGCAAAAATGGCAAAGATAGATACCATACCTAGAGTATCTGTTTCAGAAAAAAGTTATCCAAATCAAATAAATGGATTCATAACACCAGATCCTATCGCTGGAATAAATATCATGTCACCGCCAACCGCAAATGCTTACGGTACAGCCTCTTTGAATTATCCTTTGGATATTCCGGAAGGTCGGAATGAAATGACTCCTGAAATTAGCATAAGCTATAACCATGAAAGCACCGGAGGTTGGCTTGGACAAGGCTGGGATCTTTCCGTGTCTTCAATTACGATAGATTCACGTTGGGGAGTTCCTTTATTTAAATCAGATATTGAATCGGAAACTTATTTATATAATGGAGCAATGCTTAGTCCGCAATCCCATCGAGATTCGGCAGCGGATCGCACATCAGAAAAACAATTTTATGAAAGAGTAGAACTTGATTTTAAAAAAATAATTCGCCATGGAGATAATCCAACAAATTATTGGTGGGAGGTCATTGATAAGTCTGGTATGGTTTCTTATTTCGGTGGAACTCCTGAGACTGGACATAGTGATATTTTTTCTCTAACAACTCCTTCCGGAAACATTGCAGAATGGAAAATTGCTGCGCAATATGATCCTCGCGGAAATCACATCAAATATGAGTATTCAAAGATAGCTGATCCCTTGGTAGCTGGAAGTTCAATTCCAGGATCTAATATTTATCTTCAACGTATTTATTATGCAGGGAAAGATGACCAGCTTGGTAATTTCAAGATTGAATTTACTAGAGATAAAGAGTTGGGAGAAACTAGAAAGTCTGATGCCACAATGGATCTTAGTTTAGGATTTAAAAAAGTAGATGTGGACTTACTTCGAAATATTGAAATTACTTTTCAAGATGATTTAGTACGGAGTTATGAGCTTCGGTATGAAGAAGGCGCTTTCTTTAAAACGATTTTGAAAAAAATTGTTGAGTTTGATCGTGAGGGGATCGAATATTATGCTCATGATTTTGAATACTTCAACGAGACTCCTGAGACCAATGGTGGATGGAATGTATATGGACCCGATGAAAACTGGACCATTCCAAATGACAATTTGGACGGCGGATTACTAGTAGGAATTCCTGGAGTGAGTCAAAAGACTCCCTTGTTGGGAGGAACGGTTTCCTCTTCTGTAGGCGGCGGTGCTTCAATGACTATTGGTTTCAATGGAAGTTTTACTGACCTGTCAAATACCTTGGGTGGTAATTTAGGCTATGACACGAATCAGGGTCATGGAATAGTAACCTTGGTAGATATCAATGGAGATAACCTACCAGATAAATTATTTCATAAAGATGATCAATTATATTATCGAGCTAATCAACACATTACTAATCCAAATACTTTTGGCCCAATGCGTCCCGTTCACGGGGTTGATGACTTTGTGAAATTTAGTGGATCAAGTTTTTCTGGTGGAGTAGAAGCACATCTAGGTCCCGGTTTCGCAGGTTGGGAAAACACAACAGATAAAACCAAAGTTGGAACCTATTTGATGGATTTCAACGCAGATGGTCTAGTAGATATCGCTCATAATAAAATAGTCTATTTCAACCACCTGAATGATGATGGAGATCCGACATTTACTAAAAGTTCGGCACCAACTCCAAATCCAATTGTTAAAGGAGCTGGAATTGATTTTGGACCAGGAGGTATTGATATTGATGAACAAGAAGCCCTTATTGATCAATTCCCTTTGCACGATGTGGTGAAAGTTTGGACAGCGCCCTTTGATGGTCGAGTGGATGTCACTGCACCAGTGCGTCTAATTGAATTTGCTGATGCGGTAGACTATATGAAAAATGATGGTGTCCGAGTGGCGGTACAAATTAGAGGAACTCAACTTTGGGCAACCAATATCGGAAGAGAGGATTTTACAGTAAAAAATCCAACAGGCTTAAACAATCTGGAAGTTGAACGAGGCGATCGAATTTATTTTCGTTTGCAATCTATCCAGAATGGATTGTATGATGAAGTAGAGTGGGATCCAATTATCGAATATAGAAATCAAGATCTATCGGAGTTAGATCTTAATGGAAAAGAAATTTATCGTTATCAATATTCTAAAGATTATTTAACGGCCTATTCGCAATCCATTACCATGCCTTTTGATGGACAAGTGGAAATAAAAAGTTTTTTGGATAAGCCTATTTTATCTGATACCGTAGTTCTGCAAATCGAAGAAAGGAATAGTGGTAATTTAATTTATTCAGAGGTATATCCTTATGACCAAGTATTTAATGATAGCATAAATTTGTCTAACGTCAATGTGATTCAAGGAGAGGAAATAATAGTTCGGGTATATGCTAAAACTACAGTGGATTGGCAAGCTGTACAATGGCGTCCTTTAGTAATCTATACCTCATCCCCAACCGTGGAAGTTACTAACGATCAAGGTGAGCCCAATTTTGTTTTTTGCCCAGCAGTGGATTTTTTCATGCACAATGAGACTTTAAGATTGCCTGAATTGGCCACTGCTCCTGAATCAGGAAGCTATGATGTTTCTGGAACAGTGAACGTAACTGGAGGCAACTTTGTACCAGGATTCGTCACACTTTCAGTAAAGGGTAAAAATAAAATTTATGCGTCGCAACAAAAGATTGTTGTAGCTCCTTTCAATGAGGATTTTGATTTCCAGGTGGACTTAGAAGAAAACGATTCTATTTACGTGGAATACCATTCCTCTCAACCTGAATTGACTGCAACAATTATTAACGTTGATGTCAATTTATCTGGACCAAATGAATCTATTGATGTAGAGGCTGGATTGCATGCAGGTATATTCATGCGAGATTCTGTTATGGGATCTTTACATAGAAGATGGGGGCAGTTTGCATATAATGGAAATAGAGATCGAGCTATGATGCCCATAGATGAATCTGAATTGAATATAGATTTTTCAGATTTGGTAGATGATAGTTTGTTGGATCAAGATAGTTTGACAAATGACGAAATACAAAATTTGGAAAGTCCAACTGGTGCTCCTTTCATCGTTATGTATGCCAACCCAAAATCCAATTGTTGGAACGGCTTGGATGATTTTACCTTTGTAAAACCCACAAGGCAAAGCAGTTCCCGTTTGGGCGAAGATGATATTATTTTGACAGCAGATTCTCCTGGTGACGCCTCTTGTTTCCCCGCACCCATTTTAGAATCAACAACAATAGCCAATGCGTTATCCCTGGGGTTTAATGTCGGTATCGGCGGATCCATTTCAGGCGCATTGGGAACTACAACAAACCTGCGAGATATCGGAGATTTTAACGGAGATAGCTATCCGGACATCGCCACTCCAGATTATATTCAATATACCAATGCTTACGGTGGCTTAGAAGAAGATCAAACTTATCACGGAATGGGTACTCATTTGGTATATTCTTATGGCTGGGGTATCTCAGCCGGCGGAGGTTTTACCAAAACAAGTCCAAATTCCTGTGGAGATACCGCAGGGGCCGGTTCGAATCAAAAAAATAAAAGGAAAAAATCTAAAGTGACCATCTCAGGAGCAAGAGCAACGGATTCTGAAGAAGCTACTAAAAGCGCTATTGGTTTGAGTGGAGCTTATGGAAACGATCATGATACGACTAGCGTAACTTATTTAGATATTAATGGTGACGGATTGGACGATCTACTGAATTCTGGCGGGAATGTTTACTTGAATAATGGAAATGGTTTTATTGGCCCAGAAAATTGGGGCTTTGAACAAATACGCGCAGGGAAAACCGAGGAAGCTGGCGGTGGATTGGGCCTTAACCTATTCAATGGTTCTATTGTCGCTGGGGTTTCTGGATCTTGGTCCGGGACAGATGTTGAAAAGGGTTTTCAAGATTTTAATGGAGATGGTTTGTTGGACTATTTTGTAATCGAAGACGAAGAAATATTTGTTCAACTAAATACAGGATCTTCCCTCGCAGCAGCGAAAAAATGGGGAGGCATTACTAGATTTGATCATGGCAATGCAACAGGTGAATCTGCTAATGGTGCATTTACTGTGTGCATCAACTTTCCCTTTTTTAGAATATGCTTTAATCCAGATTTTGCTACTTCACGAGGAGTAAGTCAGCAAATCGATCAATTAACTGATATCGACGGTGATGGCTACGCGGATCACGTCACTTCTACTGCGGATAATGAATTAATTGTAAAACGGTCGCTGATTGGGAAGAGCAATTTGTTGCGAGAAGTGACCACTCCGCTAGGAGCAACCTACGCAATGGAATATAGCAATAGTCCGAATTCCTATGAAGTACCCTTGTCTAAATATGTTTTATCCAGCTTAATTGTAAACGATCGAACACCAGGTGATGGAGTAGATCTAGCTAAATATAGATACGAATACAGCGGTGGAAAATACGACCGAAGGGAACGAACATTTTACGGCTACAAAGATGTGAAAATGCATCACTTAAATCCAGCTGCGAATGATGAAGTTTATAGAACATTTGCACTGGAATTTGGTGGTAATAATTTCTTTGATAAAGGTTTGATTACAGGAGAAACTATTTCAGATGGAGCTGGCGATATTTTTTTGACGGAAAAATACTATTACAACTTTATTGATCCAGAAACGGGTGATCAGATATCGGCTCAATTTTTACATGGTGATTTAGACAGAGCATTTCCGGCTTTAATTAAAAAAACAACTAGTTACCATGAAGGTGTTGTTGTTCCACAGTTAGAAGCTAATATTGAGTTAGCGTATGACTTGATAGGCAACGTGACAAAATTGATTGATTCTCCTGATGATCAGCCAGCCAATGTTGTAGAGACCAACTATAGCTATGAAAATCTTGCCGCAAAAAATATTTTGAATGTGATCAACAAAATTGAGATCACCAACCAAGGTCAATTGCAGAGAAGAACGGAATATGAGCTTGGTGAATTTGGAAACCCTACTCAGGTAAGAAGGTATCTAAGCAATTCGGTTTCTGCCGATACAGATTTGGAATATGATGACTATGGAAATATTATTAAAATAACTAGACCAGCGAATGAAGCAGGAGAACGATTGAGTTATACAATGGAATTTGATAGTCTATTTAATAAATTTATTACCAAGATTACAGATAGCTATGGTTATGAAACATCTTTTGAGACTGATCCTATGACTGGTATCAGAACAAAAGTGATTGGGATCAATGGTCATGAAACACAATACACAATTGATAAATATAATCGATTAGCCTCAATAACCAATCCCTACGAATTGGCTAATGGAAAGGATTATACCATATTATTTGAATACCATCCTTTGGCCGAAAATCCCTATGCCATCGCTAAACATTTTGACCCAGAAACAGAATCGGATATTGAAATATTTAGCTTTACCGATAAATTAGGCCGAGCGGTACAAACTAAGAAAACCACAAATATTTATAAAAACGGATCTAGCCAATTATCCATGGTAATTTCTGGTCTCAATAAATTTGACGCCTTCGGAAGGATAATTGAAAAATTCCAAGCTAGCGAAGAGGCAGTAGGGAATAATGGAAATTACAATACCAATCCCGACCAAGTCGCACCTAGTGCATATACTTACGATATCCTTGATCGATTAACAAGTTCAACCAGGTCAACGGGTTCAGTGACAAGTTATGTTCATGATGTATCTGAAGATGTAGCTGGAAACAAAACACTTCGAACCTCAGTAACTAATTCTCTTGGAAATGTTTTTGAGCAACACTTTGATTCGGCCGATGATTTGATTGCCATAAAATATAATGGACCTCAAGGAGAACAGTGGATTCAATATCAATTAAATGCAATGGCAGAATTAGAGGCAGAAATTGATGCTCTAGGAAATGTAACCAGAAGTGAATATGATTTGCTTGGAAGAAAAATAGCCATTGAATATCCGGATGCAGGTAGAACAGAATTGGACTATGATCTGAACGGGAATCTAATTAAAAGAATCACCTCTAATATTCGGGAAATATTGCCGGATGATCAAGATGGAGCAATTCGATACAAGTATGAATTTGAAAGATTGATAGGCATAGATTACCCAAAGAATTTTCAAAACAAAGTGCAATTACACTATGGAGATTCGGACGCAGCATTTAATCGAAAAGGACGAGTTTGGTTGCAAGAAGATGGTTCTGGTGGACAAGAATTTTATTACGGAATCAATGGAGAAATTGAAAAGACTATTCGCACAGTCCTCATCAGCGAATCCAACGTTCAGACTTATATTGACAGTGCAAAATATGATGGTTGGAATAGAATCCAAACACTTATCTATCCAGATGGTGAAGTTGTGGACTTTGAATATTTACCTGGCGGAAGATTAAATAAAATGACTGGTGAAAAATCCGATCGGGACTATGCATACATCAACGGAATGGGCTTTGATAAATTCGGGGAGCGTGTATGGATGGAGAGCGGGAATGGAACAGAATTGAGTATTGAATTTGATCAAGCTAGAAGAAGGCGAAATCGACTTTCAGTAAAAAGCCCTCAAGGAGAGATTATGAAATACTCAATGGAGTATGACCCTTTGGGTAATATAACAAATATTCGAAATGATGCAGGCGCATTAGCAGATCAAATTGGTGGAGCAACCAAAGAGGAATTTATCTATGATGAATTGAGTCGTTTGATTCAAGGTAATGGAGAATGGTCTGGAGCAGGAAAATCGGAAAGTTATCAACTGATTCAAGAATATAATGCCATAGATAAATTGTCTTTTAAATCACAAACGCATTTAAAAGATGGGAATGAAGTGGCTTTGAATTCGTATACGAGATCTTATAAATATGAAAATCCTGAAAAGCCTCATAATCCAAGTGCCGTTGGTGCCAGAGATTTTGAATATGACCCCAATGGGAATTTGGCCATTTGGAATAGTACCACCTCATATGCTTACCAACAACATCTATGGGATGAAGAAAGCAGATTGCTTGGAACTTCTTTGAATGGGAAAATAGCTCAATTTACTTATGACGCTAATGGGGAACGAGCAGTGAAAAGTCATGGAGATTTAGCAGGTGTATTTATTAATGGTGCTCCAGCAGGTCTAATTAATCACTTTGAAAATTATACAGCTTATGTATCTCCTTATTTCACTGTAGAAGAAAATGAATTCCATAAGCATTACTATGTAGATGGTGAGCGCTTTTTAACCAAACGAGGAGTCGGACAATTCGATTTTAATTTGATCTCCGATCAGAATTTGGCCGCAGGGAAAATAAATTATGCCCAGCGTTCTCAATTACTAAGAGATGAAATCAAACAATATTATGGGGAATTGGGAATTCCTCCGGGACCACCAACGCTTCCAGGGTTTTATGGACAGCCAGAATTGAATGCGAATTCAATACCAAATGCTGAACCGGACAATGCTTATGGTGTACCGCCAATCAGCTGGCCAAGCATCATGCAGCAAGACACCATGGGCCCTCCGGGAGCACCAGTTTTTTATCCAGATGCTCCGACTCATGATGAGATCCAACCAGGTTATGGATTTTTAGGAAATCCTGTCGTTCCGGAAATCGACTGTAGTTATTATCACTATGATCCTTCGGGCAACACTAATTACATTTCCGACTTCAGTGGAAAAGTTAGACAACACAATACTTATTTTCCTTCGGGAGAAATTTGGGTCGCTCAAGATACAATGGTAGCTATTCAACCTTATCTATACGCAGGCAAAGAATATGATTTCGAAACGGGCTTGTCTTATTTTGGAGACAGATATTATGATGCGAACCATGGCATTTGGCAAAGCTCGGATCCAAGCTTACAAGACTATGGATTAAAAACGTTGGATACTCGACCTACGGGAAAACAGTTTTACACTTATGCAGGACCTAATGAAGGAGCATCTGGTTCAGGTGGAGTTTCGGTAGATGGAACTGCCAACACGGACACGGCTCCAAGCCTATCAATAATCGTATCCACTAGTGATACCAAAGATAAGCAACGACTCAAAGTTTTGACAGGCTCAAACGGATTAATTGCAAACTTCAAAAAGTTATTTCAAAATACAAGCAAAGATATTGACATTGAACAAACAGTGGAGACGAAAGATCAGCTGAAAAGCCTTCATCGTAAATATCAAATTAGACCAGATGATCCAGAGTCTCAGCAAGTAGCGGCAACTGCCTTGCAAGAGGCAAAGAACAAATTTCGAAAAGTGCAGTTGAGTCCTGCAAATGATGATGAAAGTCGTTTGCTTAGAAGAAAACTGCGAGGAGAGTTTAGAAGAAATAAAATTGGCTTGAAAAATGGAAAATCTAAACCAAAAATTAGCAGCTCTAAAACACGATTAAGAGGATAATAGAACTTTCTAGAATTTATCTGGGTTCATAAGCCTTCCATTTGCATCTGGTGAATGGGAGGTGTTTTTTTATATTGTAAAAATAATATTCGTCAAAGGAGGTCTTCAAAAATAGAAAGCTAATTCTGCCAGAAAGTAGGCTTACTATTCCCCAAGTAATTCTTTGATATCTGCCAATTGCGTCTTACGCTTTTCAGGGTTTTTGAGATACTTAGTTTGAGCTAACTTCAGAAATTCAATTCCTCTTTCTTTTTTCCCCATTTTTAAAAGACACTTTCCGAGTAAATATTGATTACTTGTGGTTTCCTCATGATCTTCTCCAAAAGAATTTTGGCAGTATTGGAGAGCTTCCTCTAAGAATATCTTTGCAGTAGTATAATGTTTCTTCTCCAAGTATAGAATTCCTTTTCCGCCCAGCAGCGGAATGATCATTCGAGGATTTTTTTCTTCTTCCATTTTTTCCATAGTAATGGTGGCCAAGTCGTAATACCTGATGGCCTCATCGTAATCTTTATTATTTCGATGGATATGCCCAATCGTACTCATTATAGCTACATGATAGGGATGTGGTTCTTTGTAGATTACTTTCAATATACTTAAGATCTCTTGGTAGTTCACTAATGCTTTATCAACATTTCCATTGGCAGCATAAATTCTGGCAAGATTAGAAGCTGAGGCAAGAGTTTCTCTATGGTTCGTTCCAAATACAGCTTTTCGTTGTTTAAGACTTTCTTCTCCCGTTTTTATTCCTTTCTCATATTCACCTGTGTTTAAATACAAACTAGTAAAGTGATTTAAAGTAATGGCTATCTCAGAATGAGGGGATTCGTGAAGCGCTTCTTGAATGGTCAAACATCTTTCATAGAGTTTTCTTGCCTCATCAAATTTGCCTAAATGTCTTTTTACCGAACCGCTCATTAATAAGGCATCAGCTAATCTTTGGTCATTTTCATTTGCGTTTGCTTCAACCAAGGGCAAGAAATATGGAATTATGGAGTCTGCTTTTGAAAAATAGCCAGTCTGATCAAAGTTGTTTATTTTTAAATGATAAATGTTTGCCTGTTCCAATGGATCCCAATCATCATGTTCCTTAATAGTTTGATAAAGGCTGTCCGCTTTATTCACATATAACGTTGCTAATTCAAAATTTCCCAAACTGTGATTCGAATTAGCAGCCTCATAATAACTCAGGGCTAAATCTTTGGGAGAAGTATCAGGTGATTTTAAATTTAGGTCGAGCGCAAGTTTTAGCAAGCTATCTCCCTTTTCATATTTATTTATTCCATTGTACACTTGGCCCAGAATCGTCATTAGCGATGCCTTGGTCGCCGGTTCATTGATTAGTTTGTTTTCGAGATTCGCTGCTCCATTTTCTAAAAGAGATTCTACTGTGACTTCGTTTCCTTGATTCTCGTAAGGGTTTGCAGAGGAAAATATTTCAGTAATCATCTCCGTCAAGGTTTGACTCTTGGCTGATTCTGAAATTGCAATGTTTCTTTCTTTAGTTAATTTTGTTGTATAAAAAATGGTTAATCCTATGATAGAGATAAGCGCAATTGAGCAGAGTGATAATACTGCCTTATTTCTTTTTATAAATTTATTGAAGCGATAAGAGTTGTCTTTTTCGAGGATTGAAATAGGTAAGCCATTCTGGTAATTATCAATATCTCTAATTAGTAGATCCACTGATGCGTAACGATCCTCTGGTGCCAATGCCAACGCCTTTTTGCATATGGCATCTAAGTCCTTTTTTAATTCTCTACTTTTTTCTTGATTAACTTGACTAGGTGGAATAAATTTCCCACTCATTACATTTTCTAAATAAGCTTCGCGAGTCGTGTCGTTTTTTCCAAATGGAAGTTGGTCAGTGATTAAAAAGTAGAGTAGGCCACCTAAACCATAAATATCACTTTGGGTACTAACAGCTGTTTTATTTAATTGCTCTGGGGATGCAAAGGCCAAAGTATACCGATTGTCCGAAGGGACTA
>CALGJW010000403.1 GCA_937930025.1 uncultured Saprospiraceae bacterium
GGAAGATAGCTTCGTCGATGGTTATGAAGAATTATTACCGCTCACCTCGACCGATTCCGCTTTTTTCGAATTTGATATTCCCATAGCGGCAGAATTAGCCAATTATGAGATTGTTTGTTATGCCGTTAACGATACTGGGCATGTTGAAATAGCAAGAGCAAAAAATATTGTAGCGGGTGATGTTTTTTTAATCAATGGACAATCAAATGCGCAAGGAGGAACATCAATGTCCGATGAAGACAAGCATGATTTTTTGAGAGGTGTGAATCCTGAAGGTGTTTGGGACAATCTAAAGTTTGCGTATCCGGGTAAATGGGGAGGACGAATTGCAAAACGACTACTTGATCAAGAGCAGATCCCAGTTTGCGTTGTGAATGTTGCAGTGGGTGGAAAAGGAATAGAATATTATTTGCCCGACTACGATGAAGATTTACCTAATAACTATAATTACACCAAATCATTTTTGCAACAAGAGGGATTATTTGGAAAGGTACGAGCGGCTTTTTGGTTTCAAGGCGAGACAGATGGTTGGCAGGCTTCAGTGGAAAGCTACAAGGAAGATTTTTTAACCCTAGCAGACGCTTGGTTGGAAGAGTATAACTTAGAACATGTTTTTCTTTATCAATTGAGATTCCAGGCCTGCTCGCATCCTAATCCATTCGTATTGGAAGCTCAGCGGCAATCTGCTATTTTACATTCGGCAGTAGATATTATGTCAACTTCTAATGCTAACCACGATGGTTGTCATTTCACCTATGAGGGCGGCTACCAAGATTTAGGCGATCGAATGTTTGAGCTGTTGAGCAACAGATTTTATGGAGGCAATGATGCAGATGCTCCCGCTCCAGACATATTCAAGGCCAATCGTTTTGAAGAAGATCAATTGATTCTTGAATTTGCTCCTATGGCGTCTAATGTAGTCATTGAAGGAAACCCTTGGGCTGATTTTATCATTGACAGTACAAATCTAATTGTGACCGGTGGACATGTGGTTGGTAAAAAATTAGTTCTTCAACTTGACCAGCCCTTACCAAATGAAGAATTGTTTATCTCTTATCTCTGCCATCCTGGAGATTCTGCTGATTGGGTTTCCAATGCTTCAGGTGTAGGCATGTTGAGTTTTTATCATGCGCCCATTGAAGCGCAAGATTCTTTTATGGTTTCATCGATATCGAGTCCAACCCATGAAGGCATCGAGATTTATCCAAACCCTGTTGGTGAATCCCTCCATGTAAAACTGCCCGAATCATTTAAGGCTAGCTACTGTAACTTGCGACTTTCGGATTTGCAAGGCAGAATATTGTTAGAAAAAAAGGTAAATAATGAGACTAACATTTTGATTGATTGCAAGCCATTTACAAATGGACTTTACATTTTGAATGTCCGTCATAAGGATAAACAGTTTGTTCAGAAAATAGTGGTAAAAAAATAGTAGACTCTTCTTTTAGATTAGACTACCGTCTAAATGGACTAAGATTTTATTTATTCCAATATTCTACTGCGAGATTCCGTAACTTGCACCACAATGAAATTCGAAGATTATCCCATTGCGCCTGAGATCAAAAAAGCCATCTCCAAAGCTGGATTCCGTAGACCCACGGATATTCAATACAAGGCTATTCCAAGTATACTCAAGGGGGAAGATGTCTTAGCCGTTGCACAAACTGGCACAGGTAAAACGGCGGCATTTGCGATTCCGATTTTGCATTTTATCAATCAGATAAAAAAGAATGAGCGACGACCTGATGGGGTCAAATGTATCGTCATGGTTCCCACGCATGAACTAGGTCTTCAAATTGCCGGGGTCTTCGAACAATTGGCCAAGTTCTCTCCTGTGAAAGTGATGGCATTGATCGGAGGGGTGGAACAAGAACCACAAATTGCTGATCTAGAAGATAGAGTAGACATCGTTGTAGCCACTCCAGGACGAATGTTTGACTTAATAGCTCAAGGACATCTAAAAGTCCATCGCGTGCAATATCTCGTATTGGATGAGGCAGATCACATGTTGGATTTAGGATTTCTTGGAGATATTTATGACCTAATAAAAAAGTTGCCCAAGCGGAGGCAAACCTTGTTTTTTTCCGCAACAATCAATCAAAGAATTAAAAAACTGGCATACTCACTGATACATCAAGAAGCCATTCGAATACAAATTAGTCCGAAAGATTTGGTGTCTAAAAATGTAGAGCACTTCGTTTCTTTCATCGATATGGATAATAAGCGCTTTTTCTTAGAACGATTTATTCAGGAAAATGAAAAGGAGAAAATATTGGTTTTTGTGCGAACGAAAGTTCGAGCGGAACGAGTACTGAAGGCCATGGAACGAGTCGAAATTTCTGGGATCACTCTGCATGGGGATAAAGATCAAAAGGAACGAACAGCCATTCTAAATACCTTTCGAAGTGGGGAAGAGAAATTGTTGATCACTACCGATGTGGCGGCTAGAGGAATTGATATTCCCGATGTCGATTTTGTTGTGAATTATGACTTGCCAGATAAGGCTGAAAATTATGTTCATAGAGTTGGGCGTACTGGGCGTGGTGATCGAAGAGGGCAAGCCTATTCCTTTTGTAGCGAAGGCGAAAAAGAAATGCTGAAAGAGATTGAAGCATTTTTGAAAAAAGAAATTACTGTGCTTGAGGTGTCTGAACTCGATGTAAAAGAGACTTTAGTTTTTTCAAATCCTACAAAGACTGACTTAGAAAAATTATTGGAATACGGGGAGGAGATGGAAAAAAGAAAGAAAAAGGGGAAGCAACCGAAAAGGAAAAAGTGATGCGTTACGACTTTTTAAAAACTCTTTGATAAGCCTCTTCCATTTGATTAATTTCAGCATCCTTCAATTCTTTATAAAAATTTCTTTTGCGGCTCGCTAGTTTTCCTTTATTCTGGTGAAGGAATAAAATCATCCGATCGATTTTATTATTCGGCATGTCTACTATTTTCTGAATATCACTTTTAAGCTGATCATAGCATTGAAGAAAATGTAGTTCTTCCGGCATGTCATTATTGATTGTGGACTGTATTGCTCGTGCTAAAAATGCCGTATGACTGGTAAGGTCAGGATATCGATACAGCGGTTCTATGGCTAGTGCATTATGTACCGTCATTTTTCCGGATTCATTTAGGTCATATTTTGCCTTTCGTTCAACCAATTTAGACAGTATCTCCAAGGTAGCATCATATTTATCCATTTGTGCCAGTATTTGTGCAGAGACAGGAAGTATTGTACTGTTCGGTACAATGCCACTTCGAACTAGGATGTCATGAATAAGAAAGCGGTGAATTCTTCCATTGCCGTCTTCAAATGGATGAATGTATACATAACCAAATGACACCATGGTTGCCAATATTAACGCGTGTGTAGAAGCATTTTTTTTATTTAGGTTGACAATTCCGTTCATGAGAGACTTTACAAACTGTGGTGGAGGGCATACGTAATGTATCTTTTGTGTGTAGTCCCTTAATGTTTGGCCAATGTAATTTTGAAAATTTCGAAACCCTTCGTCTGCATATCTGGGATCGATAATTGCATTCTGTAAGCGTACCAATTCAGCTTCTGATAAGGTTTCTTCAAAGGTTTTTTGACCGGCTTCCTCTAATAAGGCGATGAAAGTTTCGATTCGATCTTGTGAGGGCTCTTCCTTTTCTATTAGACTAGATGATTTCGATTCTTTTTTATAAAGATAATAGCTGGCTCTTTTGAAAATTTCTGGAGAGTATTCGTGTTTTAAATTTTCAATTTCTTCCTGGATATTCCAATTAAGAAGTTCGCTAAGTTCAGTGGTTCTTCTAATGATCGGACAGAACTCTTTTGATCCAAGAAGATTGTCATTTAATTTCCATTTGGATATTTTCTTTTTACTTCCAGTTATATAGTTTAAAGGGTCCAATAGATCTACATAGTTAGTAGTCGTGACCTTAACTTCTATTAATTCGCCCGTTGTAAATTCATATAAATATCCAATGATTCTCGAAAATTTTCGGTTTGGTTTTTCGCTTATGTAGTCAACTATTGTTTCATAGTTTATAGATTTGAAAACTTCTGAAATGAATGCTAGATTTAAATCATCGTATTTTAGGGCAAATTCTAATTGGGAAATTGGATGCTGAGGTACATCATATTTTTTTTTAAAGGTGCGTACAATGGTATTTGTTGAACCTAACTCTGTTTTGTCAGTTGTGCCTATGTAGGATTCCTGTGTTAATTTATAACCTTGAATATTTAAATTTTCCTGTAGCCATGTAAATCCTACTTTTTTCATTTATTTCTCCTTTTTCGGGTAATTTTTGTTTTATAGGGGTAAAATAAGTTTATTTGATCTATTCTGGGGTAAAATATGTTTTTAGTTATAAAACTATTTTATCTGGTAATTTTTGGGGTAATTTTAGTTTTGTAGGGGTAAAAATGGTTTAATTGACCTGTTTCGGGGTAAAGTCTGTTTTTTAATTGATAATTGGGGTAATGTTGATTTTTCATTCGAGAAAATTAACTAGTTATTTTTTCGCCGCTTGAGCATAAGCCTCCACTGCCTCCCAAACGCGGAATAAATTCCCGCTACAAATTTTCTCAATGTCTTCATCGGAATATCCACGCTTCAGTAATTCAGCTAAGAGATTTGGATAGTCTTCCACGTCTTTTAATCCAGTAGGCAAACTATCTCCAACCCCATCGAAGTCTGAACCAAAGCCAACATGATCTACCCCGGCTAATTGAACCACATGGTCGATATGGTTAGCCACCATCTGTACATCGGAAAATATTCCTGGGTGATCTTTCAGGTATTGTTCCATTAAAGGTTTGGCTGCTTCATCTGCTCTGGTCAATCCTTTTTCTTCTAGAAATTTATTCATATCCAGTCCTAATTGCCATCGTTGGTCTCTTACCTTTTGATCAATAAATGCAGAACCAAAATTGATCATGATTACACCGTTGTTAACTTTCATTTTCTTGATCATCTCATCATCCATATTTCTTTCAAAACCGGGTGTGAATTTTCGACAAGAAGAATGTGAAGCGATGGCAGGTACTTTAGTGATCTCCATTACTTGGTGAAAAGTATTGTCAGAAACATGCGAAATGTCCACCATGATTCCTTGCTTGTTCATTTCTAAAACCACTTCTTTTCCAAATGGAGAAAGTCCTTTCCATGTGCCGGTGGTATCATAAGAAGAATCACAAATCAAATTGTCTTTGGAGTGGGTTAAGGTGATGTAGGAAATCCCGCGCTTTTTAAAATAAGCCACATTGCTAAGATCATCCTCAATGCCCGAACCATTTTCCATGCCCATAGGTAGGGCTATTATTCCGGCTTGAATAGCGCGCCTCGCTTCATAAGGCCCTTTTGCGAGTTCAAAGTTATTTGGATGTTTTCTGCAAATTCCGGATACCATGTCAATCAAACTATCCGCTAATGCTTTTGACCTTCCCGGATCATCTTGATGTCTTGCAGGTAAGTATATAGACATAAAAGGGGCATCTAGTCCTCCGCGCTTAGATCTCATATAGTCGAAATCGCCTTTGTCGGATTGTATCGGGATTTCTAAAAACTCTTTAGTCAATTGAAAATTCTCTACACGAAGTCTGTAAGGTAAATCCACATGTCCATCTGCGATGATGAATTTTTTTGCCAGCATCTTCGCATGGTCCAATCGTGCTTCGGCTGATGGAAATCTTTCTCCACTTCCTTTGATAGTCGTCTGCTGAATCTCCTTAGTGATCTTAGGAGTGCAAGAGGGAAAGCAAAGCGAAAAGCAAAAAAATAGGAAAAAAATAAAACTGGAACCTTGTGCTATTCTCATTTGATTAATTTATTAGGCTAATTTAATCAAATCTTTCGAGCAAGGTTCCAGTCTACTTTTCGTGCTACTTTTTCAGTTATCTATTCAACCACCATCCTAGCCATAAACCTACTGCTCCAAAACCAACGACCGCATCTATTAGGTCTGGAATAGAATTAGAAGAAAACCAAACGGAATTCAAATAGCTAATGCTCAAATAGCCTATTAATCCAATAGTTATCGAACTAAGTAAAATGGAAGAAAAATCAGGATCGGCAAATTTGGAAAATAGCCAACAAAGTAGAATCCCTATTAGGAAGTCTAAAGTAAACCCACGAATCATGTTTGAAGCCATGGAAAATTGTCTATCGTGATAAAAATAAACTTGAGCATAAGGTTTCCCGATGCTAGCATCACCTACTTTTTGAGCCTCCTCCTGACTTGCACCGATTGCCGCTCTTGGTAAGAAGTATTGACCGGGTTCTAAATTTTCATTTAGAACTGTCAATATTTTATCCTGATTGGGACTGTGTTTCATGGTAGATGCATGAATGTCGATAAGCCCCCAGGATAGGAATTGCCAGATAAATAATATCAATCCAGCAACAAGCCCTCCAATGATTGTTTTACTCATTTTAGTTGGTTTTGGTTAAGAAAAGAAAGCTTTGGTATGCTGAATATACAAAGTTCTAGAAAAAATGCCCGAATTAAAGTTTAACTATTTAGCTCCTCTAAGGCTCGCATGAGTTCTGGACGCTTCCTTACCGACACTGGAACAATGTCTCCGTTTTTCATTTTGATATAACCACCATCCTTTTTTTCGAAACTTTCTAATTGGCTAAGATTGACAAGGTGAGATTGATGCACTCTTATGAAAGGATGCTCCTTTAGCATAGTTTCGAATTTTTTCAAAGTACGCGTCACAAAAATTTGTTCTCCTCCTTTTATGAAAAAACGGGTGTTGTTATCCAGTGATTCACATCGCATGATGTTCGCTATGTCCACAACGCGAATTCGTTCTTGGGTGGGTAATGATATTCGTGCAGCTAATTGATTGGGGTTTTGAATTTGAGCTTTTAATAAATCTAAACTTTCAGTCGATACCGCTGCGCGTTCTTTCGCTTTACTGACGGCTTCTACAAGTTGCGTTGGGTCAATGGGCTTCAATAAATAATCTACCGCTGAAAATCGAAAGGCTTGAATAGCATACTCGTTATGCGCAGTTACAAAAATGAGTTGAAAATTTGAATTTGGAATTATTTCTAGTAAGTCGAATCCAGTATCGCCTCCTAACATAATGTCCAAAAACAAAATATCGGGCGGAGATGCCTTGATTAATTTTGCAGCTTCCACTACTGACTTTGCGGTTCCTAGGATTTCTACCTCCGGACATTGGGCCGCTAAATCTGCTTGCAATACATCTAATGCCTCTTGCATGTCATCCACTAAAATTGCCTTCAATGTGCTCATTAATTATTCTTTGTGCTGATTAATAACTCACTTTAAACGGTATTCTTAAAATCACCTTGGTTCCCAAAGCGACCCCATCTTTTTCTTTGTCAATAATTTCTAAAGATCGATATTTTAATTTCCCTTTTAAATTATCCAATCTGGCTTTTGTCACTTCCATCCCTGCGGATTGATGAGCCCCAGGCTTTTTAGCTTTTGTTCTGGCTGCTGCTTTGCGACCAATACCATTATCCTCAATACTACATTCTAATAATTGCCCATGTAGCTTAAATCGAATGTCCAATTTTCCTTGGTGGGTTAAGCCGTTGAATCCGTGAAGTACCGCATTTTCAACAAAGGGTTGAATGATCATGGGAGGCAATTCTAATTCTTCCACTTGAATACCCGAATCCGCCAATATCGAGTATTCAAATTGTTCGGCATGACAAAATTGTAACATGTTCAAATATTCCTGGAGGCTTGTTATTTCTGTTTCTAGACTTATTAAGTCCTTTCTGGAATTTGAAAGTGTACTACGTAGTTGTTTGGCAAAATTATTTATTTGTTTTCTAGCTTCGAGATTTTCATTTTTCGCCACAAGTGCATTAATGCTATTTAAGGTATTGAAAATAAAATGCGGATTCATTTGCAACTGCAAAGCCTTTTGATTTAAGTTTAACAACTCATTTTTGATTTCTAAATTATGCCTTTTTTCTTTCTCTCTTTTTCTTATTTGTTGAATGCGGGAATAAATTAAACTTCCGACTAAAAATAATCCTATCAGTGCTGCGAGTAATTTAAACCAAAATTTTTCCCAAATGGGTTTAGCAATATTGAATTTAAAATGGATGGGCTCACTAAATTTTATTCCGTCACAAGTAGAAGCGGCAGCAAAACGATAGGAGCCAGCTTCTAGATTAGAATAGTTCACTTGTTGGTTTGAGCTGAGTGGCGACCATTGGTCGTCTAGCCCTTCTAGTTTCCAACGGTATTGAATGTCAGCTGGGTAGTTTAATTGAATACCTTCAAATTTAAGATTGATTTGATTTACCTCCCAGCCGTAGTCGTGAATTTTGTTTTGCGACATTGCTGAATTTGGAATAGGTAGAACCGATTGGTTTTGAATTTTTATATCGGAAAAAAATAAATTTGGCGGAACTTTCTCTGCTCCCGCTATATCTGTACTGGCACTGATTAATCCATTGACAGTACCCAACCAAAGTTTACCATATCGATCCGTAATGGCTGCGTTGCGATTAGTCTCTCCGCCCAGAAAGCCCTGGTCGTATCCAAAGCTACTTACAGTTATGTTTTGTTCGTTTGGAAAAAATCGATCCACCCCTCTTTCGTTACCTAGCCAGATGTCTCCTGCCAAATCTATATTTATAAAATTGATGAATGAGGAAGAAAGTTTTTTATTGACGGGGTGATTGGAAAAGGATGGCCTGTTGCTTGCTTGGCGTGCGGTATAAATTCCATTCCCAGCGGTGCCAATCCAAAGTTTGTAATTATTATCAAATATTAGCGAATTGATTGGTGTTCCCGGAAGGCCCTGTTGCTCATCAAAAAATCGCACATCATTTTCGGATAAGATGCGGCCTATTGCTCCGGATGTGGTAGAAAACCAAAGTTGATTCAGTTGATCAAATGCCAAGTCTGTGATGGAATAGTTGCTTGTCTTTGGATATTTTTGAATGTTTATTTCTTCTAGACTGTCGATCGTAGATAAGGTAACTTTTGAAATTCCTTGGTTAGTACCCACCCATA
Organism: uncultured Saprospiraceae bacterium; assembly: GCA_937930025.1. Classification (GTDB taxonomy): domain Bacteria; phylum Bacteroidota; class Bacteroidia; order Chitinophagales; family Saprospiraceae; genus JABDJM01. The sequence continues at coordinate 9,001 of CALGJW010000403.1, forward strand.
GATTTCCAAATTCATCCTTATTAATATTTTTAATTTCATCAGAACTTAAACCTCTTCCTTTATTTATAATTTGATACAGGCCTAGGCTATCTAATACCGCGATTCCTTTATTTGCAGTGCCAGCCCAAAGTCTACCTAGATCATCAAAGCAAAGTGTAGTAATTTTTCCAGTCAAGAAATCCTTGTCTCTATTGTATCTGGAAACAATGTTATCTTTAAGAAAAGCAAGCCCTCCGTTGTTCATGCCAATCCAAATTACTCCTTCGGTATCTTCGGCCAATGCTAAGATAGATTTGTTTGGCAAGCCATGTTTTTCCTCAAAAATTCTAAAATTTCTTTCTAATATTTTAATAAGCCCTTGAGCACTAGCCATCCATTTTTGACCATGGCTATCTTCAAATATCTCATTGATACTATTGTTGGGTAGTCTATCTTCGCTACTAACATTTATGAATTCATTGTCTCGAAGGATGAAATATCCACGATCACTAGTGCCCAGCCAAAGTTGTTTGTTTTGATAAAAACTTGAATTTATTCTAGCTGATGGATTCTCCATCCGTTGTAATATTCTTTGCGGGTTTTTTATCGAATGCTCCGTCATCCCTTGGGATTTACTTATTACCCAAATGCTATTCGAAGAGGATGCCACCGTGCTTTCGATTTGATTGGAAGCAAGACCATTGATTGACTTTACTTGTTCAAAAAAGGAATCTCCAAGGATTATCCAGCCTGAAGAAGTAGCGACACTTATTTTTCCTTGAGGTATTTTTTTAATTTCATTTACAGCAACATCGTAGAATTCTTCTTTAGATATTTTCTCTCCATTTATTTTTATCCTATACAATCCATTTGGACCTCCGGCGATTAATTCGTCCTTTGATAAAAATTCTAATGCGGTAATTTGAAAATCAAAACCAGAGATGTTTTTGAAACCTCCTTCGGTCTGATAAGAAATTCCTTTTGAAGTGCCCAACCAAAAATGCCCAGAATCATCCTTGCAGATTGCATTTACAAAATTCGAGGGCAATCCATCTTTCTGAGTATAAGTTTGAAATTGCTTTCCATCAAATTTGCATAATCCTCCACCCTTGGTTCCTAGCCAAAGATATCCAGCATCACCTTGTGCAATACAAGTTACTTCAGATTGAGGTAATCCTTCTCGGAGACCATATTGAATAAAATTGAAGTCTTG
>CALGJW010000404.1 GCA_937930025.1 uncultured Saprospiraceae bacterium
ACTAGGAGGTAACATAGTTAGTGGAGCAAATACTTTGTTCCCGGTGGTAGATGGACCAGGAAGTTATTCGCTTCAAGTAACAAATGGGAACAATTCCTGTTTTTCAACGGACGATGTTGAAGTCACCTTAGCTTCCCCTCCAGGACTGACCCTTACTCCCACAAATCCATTTTGCTATCAAAACGTTGATGGTAGTATTGATTTAGAAATAGTTGGAGGAATGGCTCCTTTTATGTTTGATTGGTCCGATGATAACTTTGATGGTATCGAAGATCCAACTGGACTTGCGGCAGGCACCTATTCGGTAACTGTTACAGATGGAAATTCATGCATCTCTATGGCATCAGTTACTTTAGTAGACCCGCCAGAAATGACTGTTTTAATAAATGTTACGCCAATAAGTTGTTTTCAAAATTGTGATGGTGAAATCGAATTAATAGTCAGTGGTGGAAATGGAACGTATACTTACAATTGGTCTAATAGTTCAACCGCCCCGACAATTGATAACCTTTGTCAGGATACCTTTTCGGTAGTAATCAATGATACAAATGGATGCCAAATCGATACAAGCATAATTTTAACAGCACCACCTCTTTTACAATTGGCGAACATAGTTACCAATGAAACTTGCTTTGGATTTTGCGATGGAGCTATCACCATAACTGCCATGGGAGGTACTGGAAACTACCAATACGATTGGACTCCTGCTGTTTCAACAACAAATATGATTACTGGTTGTCCTGGGACTTATGAAGTAACGGTTACCGACCAAATGGGATGTTCTGAAATTTTAAGCCAAGATATTATTGGCTTCGATAGTCTCACAGTAACTGCCACGATCGATAGTGTTTCTTGTCATGGAGAATGTGATGGTGAAATTCAATTAACTCTGAGCGGAGGAACAGGCTCTTATACTTACTTATGGGCAAACTCCTCTAACGGTTCTGGTCTAGATAGTCTTTGTGCTGGCAATCATTCGGTAACGATTATGGATGGAAATGGCTGTGAACTTATACGCACTTTTAGTATTTTCCAACCAGACGAATTAATGCTGAATGCCACTATCACTGACGCCGTTTGCAACGGGGATTGCGATGGTTCAATTAGTTTAACTATTTCCGGTGGGATAGCGCCTTACGTAGTGGATTGGGATAATGGTCTAGATGTACAGATAATTGACAATTTATGTGTGGGGCTTTATAGCGTGACCGTAACAGATGGCAATGGCTGCATAGAAACGGGTCAATATATCGTTGGCCAAGGCGATGTTATTATCAATTCAATAAGCGCTACTGATGAATCAAACAATGGAGCAAACGATGGTTCGGCTACAGTAATGATCAATGGAAATTTGAATGACTTCAGTATTGAATGGAGTAATATGGAAACTACTCCAAGTATTTCAAATCTAAGTCCTGCTACTTATTCAGTTACCGTTACGGAAATAGCAACAGGATGTGAAGAGACGAATTCTGTTACCGTTAATCCTTTCAATTGTGATCTAACAGCTACGATTTCTGATGTAGACTTACTCTGTTTTGGAGATCAAAATGGGTCTGCTACAGTTTTGGCTGCAAATGGAACTAGCCCATATAGTTATAGTTGGTCCGCACCAATCACTTCTTCTGACTCAATAGTTACAGGATTATCCGCGGGAACTTATTTTGTTACAGTTGAAGATAGTGGAGGATGTAACTTTGTGCTTTCCACCGTTATTGACGAACCAGGTTTACTGTCTGCAACTCCAGATATTACGAACGTTGTTTGTAATGGACAATGCAATGGGGAAATTGCTATTCTTACTTCGGGTGGCACAGCTCCCTATAATATTTCTCCTTCTAACCTAAAAGATCTTTGCGCCGGAGCTTATTCAGTTACCATTACGGATTCGAATAACTGTGAAGTTATACTTAATAATCTTGTGATCGAAGAACCAGCTGTCATTATATTGGGTAGGAGTTCTACACCGGTAACAATGGCTGGTGGCTCTGATGGTACTGCTACAGTTTCCCCTCAAGGAGGAATAGCGCCATACACGTATTTATGGGTAAATGGGGATACAACTGCCACCAGTTCGAATTTAATTGCTGGAACTTATTGTGTTACTGTTACAGATTTTAATGGATGTGAAACTGTGGCTTGTATTTCTGTAGGAGGAGTTTCCTGTGCCCTAGAAGTCTCAGTGAGTACAGCCGATCCTAGTTGTTTGGGAGAGATGAATGGAGGAGCCATGGCCACGACTACCGGCACAACAGCCAATGTAACTTATACTTGGTCAACACAGCAAAATGGGCAAATGATTGACAGTCTAGGAGCCGGAACTTATTCAGTGACCGCAATGGATACGGAAGGCTGTATTGATAGTACCAGTTTTATATTAACCGATCCTTCAGATTTACAAATTTCAATTATAAATATTGGAGGAACTACTTGTAATGGAGGTTGCGACGGTATCGTAGAATTAGGATTGGTCAACTATACTTTTACCTGGCCGGATTCATTTGTTGGAAATATGAGAAACGATTTATGCGCAGGTGTATATGAAGTTACGGCAAGTGATGGACAATGTCAATCAACCATTTCTGTTACGATCACAGAACCAGATTCCATCGACTTATTTTTTACCAGCACGGATGCATCAGGACCTATGGTTGCTGATGGATCTATCAACTCCTTCCCAGCAGGAAGTACTGGTGTTTTTGATTTCCTTTGGAATAACGGAGATGAAACTCAAAATATTTCAGGATTATTGCCAGCAACATATTGTCTTACGGTAACGGATATAAACGGTTGTACGGTCTCAGGATGCAGAACTGTTGGTGCCGCTGGTTGTGATTTACAAATTTCACTTACTCAGTCCAATTTCACTTGTCCGGGAACTTGTCAAGGGATGATTTCCGCAGCTTTTTCAGGTGGAACCCCACCCTATTCTTATAGTTGGATGAACGGTCCCGATCCTTTGATGAATCTTTGCGCGGGAACCTATACGTTTACGGTTACTGATGCTGCGGGATGCGTTGCTGAGGCCTCTGCTGATGTTCAGGAATTCCCAGAATTGACAGTAGCAATAGATTCACAAATTGTCGAAGTGGATTGTAATCAAACCTGCAATATGACCTTGTTTCTTTCTACAGACGGAATGATGCCATTTACTTATGATTGGAATGTAGACTCTTTGGATGGATTGTCAGGCGGCATAAATTTATGTCCAGATTTCCAATATATAGTTACGGTCACAGACGGAAATGAATGCACTGAATTGTTTGAATCAACAATTGTTGTTTCGCCAGATACCATTGCAGTTACGATCATAAGCACCAACGCTTGTTTCGGAACTTGTGACGGAACGGTGGACTTCAATATTACCGGAGGAGTATCTCCCTACAGTTTTGACACTAATTTACCAGCTAACTTTACTGAAGTTTGTCCTGGAGATTATTTCATCAATGTAATAGATGCAAACGGGTGTGAAACCGAAAAGAATTTTACGATCACTGAATCACAAGAGATCGTGCTTACCATCGATGCAGTGGGAGGTGCATCAGATGTAAATGAGGGATTTATTAGTATCACTGCTTCAGGGGAAGGACCCTTACAATTCTCTTGGCTTTTAAATGGAAATGAAATAAGCACGGCTGAAGACCTAGTTGATCTGTGGTCAGGTGATTATACATTGATAATAACTGACGCCAATGGATGTCAAATATCCGAAACAGTGACTGTTCCAGCTATACTTAACACCTTTGGAATATTAGAAAATTATTCTTTCGAAGTCTTTCCAAATCCAGCGAATAATTTGGTAAACTTATTAGTGGAAACACCGGGTCAATCTAATTGTAAGATTTCAATTTATGATATCGTTGGATCGAAAGTTTTTGAGCAAGATTTCAAATCTAAGAAAATTGCGGAGCAGATTGACGTAGATCAATTTTCGGCTGGGATTTACACGATTGTGCTTAGCACTGAAGATGGAATGATTTCTACAAAATTAGTTATCAATAAATAGGAATTGGAAGTTAGTAACTAGTTAATTTCAAAATATCAACTGGTTACTAACTTTTTATTTTATTCATCAATTTTTACTACGAAAGATAGCTTCCCACATTGGGTATCAGCTACAGTATAATCTTTTTCGTAACGATATTTTTCGGCAGCTAATTCAGCTAACCTCAATAGTCCCTTTTCTTTAAGTGTACTAGCAGCTCTATCAGCTTTTGAAAAAATTACTTGGCCGTCTTGATTGACGCAAAGGTTCACTACTATTTTTCCAGTCTGCTTAATAATGTTATTTAGGTTCGCTCTATGGATAACTCTTCTTGTAAGTAGGCCATCACCATCAAATTCAAAACCATCATTTCCTGAATTTCCCTTGCCATCTGATTTTGCATCACCAGTATCCGAGGTTCCAGCATCTCCTTCCCCTGCATCTGCACTATTACCTGTTCCAGATGGATTACTCGTTCCTTCAGTTGAAGAAGCTCTTCCAGAAGAATTTTCATTAAAAAATTCTGCAAATTCCTTCATGACATCTTCTGATACTTCCTCCGTTACCTCAACCATTTCTTCGGATACTTCTTCAACTTGCGCAGAAGAAGAAAGATCTTGTAACATGGGAGCGAACGCAATCTCCCGAGACGGAGAAGTAAGTGTAACCTTTTTAGTTGGCGCTTCAATCGCTGCAACTGGCTTTATCACTTCCCTCGGCTCTGGTATTTGTTGAACTGGAGGAGGTGTTGGTTCTGGAGCTGGCTCTGGTGGAGCTGGAGTCTCAATTTCTTGTTCTGCCGGAGCAGGTTTAGAAGAAGACTTTTTGGAAGAAGATTCCTCTTTGATAAATTCCACCTTATCTTCAAAGGTTACCAGAATAGCTTTATTAATGGGCAGCTCTGGTTTGGTGGCACTAATGAAAGGCAACCAAATTGCTAAAAGCATTACCAAAAGCATTAAAACAGAGTATCGACGAGCTTTTCGCTTATCTCCTTTTTCCTGCTGGCTAAAAAAACGTTTTCGAAATTGATCCATATTTGTGAGAATCCTTAGAATAAAAATGAAAAATATGTCTTTTTACTCAAAAAGCCCTTGTTACTGCAAAAGGAAATCATTGCTAGGCTCCAACCTTAACGTATGCTAATTCATTAAGATTTTATAAAACAGTGTTTTATATGCTATTCTACTATCAAAAAATGGGCTAAAAAGTAGTTTTAGGGGAAAACATTGCCGATTTTCTAAGGAACTTCCTGCCCATTGGCTGCTTCTAGAAGGGAAAACCACTCTTGATCTTCTAATGTAACTTCTAAGGCTTTTACAGAATCTGCCACCCTACTCGCCTTGGAAGTACCCAAAACTGGAAGAATCATTGCCGGATGCTTCAAAAGCCAAGCTAGCAATAGTTGATCTAACCCGAGGCCATATTTTTCCATCAGGGGCTTAGCTGCCTTATAAATAGGTTGGTTTGCTGGCAGCTCTTTTTCGAATAATTTTCCAGCACCTAAAGGAGACCAAGCCATCGGTTTATGAGCCAAAGAAATCGCTTGATCGAATACACCATCAGTCATAGGATCAGTATGAGTCAAAGAAGCCTCAACCTGATTTGTACAAATTGGAAAAACCTGGTTGATCATTTGATATTGACTAGCGGTAAAATTAGAAACACCGAAATGCAAAACTTTTTTGTTGTCCTTTAATTTTTGGAAAGCATTAGCAATTTCTTGAGGATGCATTAATGGACTTGGTCGATGGATTAATAATAAATCGATATAGTCGGTCTCCAAATTTTTCAAGGAGCGGTCTACAGAATTTAAGATATGATTTTCGGAAGTATCGTATGATTTGACAAAAATGGAAGGTCTATTTGGAGTCAATAGATTAATTCCGCATTTAGTTACTAGTTGATATTTCCCTCTTTCTAATGAACTCCCCTTTATCGCTTTTCCAAATAATTCTTCAGTGGTGTAATGACCGTAGATGTCTGCATGGTCAAAGGTGGTAACCTCCAAGGCCATACAGGCTTCGATCAACTCAAATACTTTTTCTGGTGAATAGTCTGCTCCCCATACTCCCCATTTCATTACACCTGCAACAATCCTTGAAAGTTGCGGGCCATTTTCTGAAAGTTTAATTTTCATTTAAAACATTTTACTCTTCATCAGAACTTTCGCAAGTGTTCCCTCTGATTATTGATCCAAAAAATATTGCATTAGCTAGCATTCTTTCCGTTCCCCTCCAATATCCTCTAAAAACTGGATTAAAAGAAAAGGCCAGTGATTTACCTCTACCAATAGAAGAACAAATCACAGCGGAACTATTTGAAATTTGATTCAAATTATCTTTTGAAATATAACCCGCTAACAATGGATTGCTAGAATACCTGACTGGTGCAGCATAAGGACTTTGGGGAGCTTGATAAAATTTAGTTCCCTGATGAAAAACAGGTAACTCCTCTAATTCATATCCAAAACAAATTGGGTGTGTGAGATCTAAGTCATTATTAAATATTGCTCCTCCAATTACTCTTGCGCCTTGATCAGCCCTGGATTTTTGATAAGGTCTAATTTTTTCCCTTTTGTCATTGGTATCCGATGACTTTATTTTAGCATAGGATAAATCATTGCTAACCAACCAAGAGACTCCTCTTTGTAAACCTATGATTGTACCGCCACTCTTTACCCATTTTTTAATTCGTTCAATTTGTGTCCCACTCATTCTAGATGGACTTCCATCAGGAATAATTATAACGCTATAATCTTCCAGCTTAACACCTGAAAAATTTCCTGATTCAACTTTGGTTATTGGCATTTCAAATTTCGTGTCAAACAAATGCCAAAGTTCTCCCGCGTCATATCCAGAAATTCCATTCCCAACCAACATCAATACTTTCGTTTTTGAAACAACGGGAAAATTATTTGATCCAAGGTCGATCCCATTAGGGGTCAATCCAGAATCTACATCATAAATGTCTACCCCTTTCATAGAAAGTTCAGTCATCAAGTCAAAAATTGCGGGTTCACTTTTTGATTGATTTTGAAGTGCAACAAATAAAGTTCCGGCTGGAAATTCTTTTGTGATTCCTTCCGTCTGCGCAGTAAAACCTTCGGTTGCTACCCTAACTCTCAAATCATTCTTTTGAATTTGATGCAATACTTTTGGACCGGCATAATTTCGCCAATCTATCAAATAGCCGTAGTCCGATTTAGGAACAGTCCTGTTGTTAGATTCACTTACTTTATCCATATTTAAGACCGTGGTTCCTCCAGCTACCTTTGAATTTAGCGCTTGATAATCTAACCCATACGCCATAGCCAAGTTCCAAGCAGAGACGTCATAAAACAAGGAATCTGTAAAGCTAGTTTGCGTTTCAAAAATTCCTTTTATTAATCTATACTGATCTTGATCCGTAGAAACAATGATTGCTTGATCTTCATTGTATTGATTTCCATTAATACGGATTCCGTCGTTCGGTGTACGAACTTCAATTTGATGTTGGCTCAACACTTTCGCAAATTTCAACAGTTTTTCTTTATCATTTTTTGAACCTAACGCAAATGCTTTTTGCCCATCCTGACTGGCCAAACTTTTAGCCTCTTTATAAAACCTTTGTTGAAAATCCAACAATTCTGTTCTCAGATTATGTCCGGCCTTCAGCGTAGAAATGGATGTCTTCAATTGATTGCGGATAGTAAAAGCAAAAGTCAATACTCCATTTTTTGTAATTCGATGATGTCCTCTTGAGGAGGCTTGTTCAAACAGTATTCCTATACATCCATTTGCATCAGGGTAGGTCGATCCTTTCCCATAATAGAAATCATCAAAGGACTCCTGAGAATAATACTGCGAACCGATTTTATCAAGCTCCGCCGCATGAAATTTTCCAATCTCTGCTGTCAATGTTTGATTCTCTGGTGGCGTCATTGGATTTGTACGAGTAGCAATTCCTGGCTGGAAGAAAAAAGTACTATTAGAACCCATTTCATGATGATCTGTTAAAATATTTGGTTTCCAATCATGGAACATTGCAATTCTTCCACGGGACTCAGGATGGACCAATAATAGCCAATCTCGATTCAAATCAAACCAATAGTGATTGGTGCGCCCTCGTGGCCAGGGCTCATTAAATTCTCGATCGCTGGCATCTCCTGATGGAAATTTACTTTTGTGCATATTCACCCAAGTAGAAAATCTGTGCAGCCCATCTGGGTTAAAGCAAGGATCTAATAAAATAATTTGATCACTCAATAATTTGTCTATCTCTGTTCCTTGGGCAGCA
>CALGJW010000405.1 GCA_937930025.1 uncultured Saprospiraceae bacterium
CTCAGATTTCTAGACACCAATGGTGACGGAGAAATCAATTCTGATGATATTGGTGATATTGGATCACCTTGGCCCAAACATATCATGGGGCTTGCTTTAAGTATGAAGTTTAAGGGTATAGATCTAAGCGCGGTTTTTGCAGCTCAAATAGGTCATGATATTTTTAGAGCCTACGAAAGGTCGGATATTACTTTTACCAATTACCAAACCTTTTGGTTAGATCGATGGACAGAAGAAAATCCAGGAAGTACTTATCCAAGGCTAGTTTCAACCGATGTTAATAATAATCAACGTCCGTCAAATTTTTATTTGGAAGATGGTTCTTTTTTACGTTTGCGAAATCTTCAAATTGGATATAACTTACCAAAGCGAATTATCGAGAAAGCAAAAATGCAAGAATTTAGAATTTATTTCACGGCAAATAATTTATTAACCATTACGAATTATCAAGGTTTCGATCCAGATATAGGAACGAACTTTTGGATTTTAGATACCGGAATTGATAAAGGATTCTATCCATCAAATAAATCAATCGGTGGTGGAGTAAAGCTTACTTTTTAATTAATATAAAGCGCTAAAAAAATAAGAAATGAAAAATTCTATCAAATATATTTTCTGCACCCTTTCAATATTGCTGGCCATTGGTTTGCAAAGCTGCAAGGAAGAACGATTAGATGTTGAACCAGTTAACGAATTTCTTTCCAGTAATTTTTATGAAACGGAAGAGCAAATTTTTTCTGGCCTTATTGCTGCTTATGATCCTTTAGCTTGGTCTATGGCTTATGGTCAGTGGATATCTTACGTCATGTATGGAGAAATCAGATCTGACAATGCTAACGCAGGGGGTGATCCCTCAAACAACGATCAACCAGGTTGGCAGGAATTCGATGATTTTACCAATACAAACACTAACACAGTTTTACAACCACTCTATAGAAGAAATTATATCGGAATTTTTAGAGCGAATACGGTAATTGAAAATGCTGATCTAGGAACTCCTTTGTCGGAAAGGTATAAAGCTGAGGCTAAATTTTTAAGAGCATTTTATCATTTTGAATTGTTTAAAAATTTCGGACCTGTTCCAGTAGTGACAAGATTATTAGCGCCAGCTGAAAATGATTTGGAAAGAAACACCATGTCCGAAGTGTTTACAGCAATTACAACAGACTTGGAAGAGTCAATTGGTGTTTTACCTACAACAGTTAGTCCGGATGAAGCAGGTCGAATAACAAAAGGGGCCGCCTTAGGTCTTTTGGGGAAAGCGTATTTGTATTGGGCTGATCTGGACAACGATGATGTACAGAAATTTGATAAAGCGGCGGATGCTTTTCAAGATGTAATCGATCTTGGCATTTACGAATTGGAAGATGATTTCCAAAACCTATTCGCTTTAAATGTACGTAACACCAATGAATCTGTTTTTGAAATTCAACACAATAACCTTTGGTCAAGTGACTGGAGTTGGTTTGAAGGAATTGATGGAAATGGAATCCTACAACTTTGTGGAATTAGAGGGCTTTGTGAATTGCATCCTGACTACCAAGCAGGATGGGGCTTCATGTTGCCTACTCAAAGTTTGAATGACCACTTTCTTGGAGATGATGGCTATAGAAGAGATGTCACCTTAACGGATGTCGCAGAACTAGAAGCAGAGCTGATAGACGCTGGTGTAAGTTGTAATGTAATTGTGGATATCACTCAAGGGAATCCAATCGATAACACAGGCTTTTGGCAAGAAAAATATAGCAACTGGAAATCATATGAAGGAAATAATGTAAACGGAGGTGATCCGAATTTGACAAAAGCTCAGAACACTCATATGATTCGATATGCAGATGTACTATTAATGTGTGCAGAGGCGTTGCATAGAGGCTCTGGTTCAGATGGAACGGCAATGGATTACATCAACATCGTTCGAGAGCGTGCAGCCGGCCCTGGAGATAATACCGGATCATTTAATACAGCACAGGACCTCATGAGCCAAAATGGTTGGTCTTTGCAAGATTTAATCTGGTATGAACGAAGAGCTGAATTGGCTGGAGAGGGAGACCGATGGTATGACTTAGTCAGATCAGGAAGAGCCGCTTCAAGTTTATTTACAGGTGATGGAGATAAGGAAGCAAACTTTTCTGATCAAGAACATCTATGGTTACAAATCGCATTGGAAGAAACTTCTGTTGCTCCAATGCTAACGACTTACCCCGACGCATCTCTTTTTAATTAGAGAATACGAAATAAAAATATTAAGTATTAAAAAAATAACAATGAGTAAATTTTTGATTAACGCTAAATTTTTACTGTTCTTTTTGCTAATCGTTGCGGTCTTTAGCTGTAAAAATGATGATGACATTCCAACTCCACCTACCGCGGATCTGACTATTGCTAGTTTTCAATATGAAGTAAGCGATACTAATCCCTTAACGGTAGTCTTCAACAATTTTTCTCAAAATGCTACTTCTTATTCTTGGGCATTTGGGGATAGTCAAACTAGTACTGAAGAATCTCCGACTCACACCTATGGTTCAGGAGGCACTTTTACAGTTGAACTTTCAGCTACTGGAGCCGATGGAATTGCGGTTAAAAAAACCGAAGTAATTTCGCTTACGGACCCTAATAGTGCGCTAACACTTTTGGCAGGAAGCGGAAGTAAGACATGGTACCTGCAGAGAGAAGGTATTGCTCTAGGTATTGGAATTGCACCGGGAGACAATGTACATTGGTCCTTTGGAGGAGTGACTCCATTGAAAGATCGTCCATGTATACTTGATGATTCATTTACCTTCAAAACAGATGGTACATTCGAATTTTCTTCAAATGGAACAATTTTTATCGATTCAGAAGATAATGGTGGTTGGTTGGGTCCTAACGGAGCAGAAGGTTGCTACGATGAAGATGATGCGATTCTAACTTCAGCCAATGGAGATGACCTAACTTCCTTTGGAGACGGTGGTGCTTATACCTATGAATATGACCCAACGGCAAATTCTTTAGTGCTGAATGGAGAGGGCGTTTTTATAGGTTTAGCAAACAAAACTTCAGCAGGAGACAATTTTATTCCTGAACAATCTAAGCGTTATACTGTTTTTAATTTTGTTGATGGACCTGTAGCGGATTCTCTTCAAATTGCAATTATTTTAGACGATGGAAATGCTTGGAATTTTTACCTTGTAAGTTATGATGATATAAACGATCTTCCAGCTATTCCCGGCGGAGTTGCACCTTCAGTTTTTACACCTGATGTACTTTCCAGTGCCACTGGAAAAGTTTGGAAATTAGATGGAAGTGGTTCGTATGCAGTTGGGCCAACAGCTGGAAGTTCAGAGTATTGGTTCATAGGACTAAATCCTGCAGACCTTACTGCCCGAGCTTGTCAATTTGATGATGAATGGATATTCTTTGATGATGGAACAATGGAGTATGACTCAAAAGGAGTATTATTTGGGGAAGCATATATGGGGGTTGATCCTTCCGCATGTGTAGATGATGCAGCTTTAACTGCACCCTATGATGTATTTGCTTCAGGTTCGCATATGTTCTCCGCTACGGAAACGCAAATCACGGCGATTGGAAGTGGAGCCTACATTGGATTCAATAAGGCTTATAATGGAGCAGAATTGGACGGAGTGACCGCTCCAGCAAGTCAAATAGTATACGAAGTACTTGAATACACCAAGGATGGTGGAAAAGAAACCGTAACTTTTGCCGTAGACTATACAGACGGATTCTGGACAATGAGAATTTTTAGTGAAAACTAGATAAACTTTTAAAGTTAGCCAGCGGTGATTCCCATCGCTGGCCAACCTTGTTTTTTCAATAACATTATTAAAAAAAAGTCATGAAGCATCTTCTTTGGGTTTTAGTTCTTGGAATTTTTATGAGTTGTAGTGTGGATGAGGAGCCAGAACCTATGGTGACGGCACCAATTGTTTCCGTGGAGGACATAATTGTAGAAGAAGGCAATGACAACAAATTTGTTTTTGTCAGACTGGTATTGAATAAACAAGCGACTGAACTTGGAACAGTTTATATTTCTTCCGAAGATGTTACGGCTGAAGCCGGGGTAGATTATGTAGCCTTTGATAATGTGCCAGTAGTTTTTGAACAAGACGATTTGGTAAAAGAGTATAGGATAGAAATCATTGGAGATATTGAGGAAGAAACCAATGAGATTTTTAATGTTAAAATTGAAAGCGCAGAAGGACTAACAATTGGAGATAACTCCGGTACAGTTACTATTCAGACAGATGATAATTCTTCAACTGGAATAGTAGTTCCTAGTACAGGCTATACTACACCTGAGAATTATGCAGGCATGGATCTTCTTTGGAGAGATGAATTTAATGGAACTTCCATCGATGAGAGCAAATGGAATTTTGAAATAGGAACCGGAAGTAATGGATGGGGAAATAATGAATTGCAATATTATCGAAAAGAAAATGCATTTATTATTGAAGACGACTATTTAGTAATTGATGCTAAAGAAGAAGCTTTTTCCGGAAGACAATACACTTCCACTAGAATGACTACTCAGGGTAAATTTGATTTTGCCTTTGGCCGTGTAGACATAAGGGCAAATCTTCCAACGGGCCAAGGAATTTGGCCAGCCCTTTGGATGTTAGGGGCTAATTTTTCTTCTGTTGGTTGGCCATCCTGTGGCGAGATTGATATTATGGAAATCATAGGGTCGAAACCATCCACCCTTCATGGGACCACTCACTGGTCGGATGATAGCAATAATTATGCTTCTTACGGAGGAGAAACAACTTTGCCTTCTGGAATTTTTAAAGATAACTTTCATGTCTTTTCTATCGTTTGGGACTCTAGCAAAATTCGATGGCTCCTTGATGATGTAGAATATCATGTAATTGATATATCACCATCAGGGTTGAGCGAATTTAGGAGCCCTCATTTCTTTATCTTTAATGTAGCCGTTGGCGGCAACTGGCCTGGTTCGCCAAATAATACGACCGAATTCCCTCAACAAATGATCGTGGATTATATCCGAGTATTCAAATAAATAAAACGGATGAAGTCCATTTTAATCTCTATTCTATTAATTACTTTTTCTTTCGGATTAGTAAAGGCTCAAGGTTTTTTACATACGCAAGGAAAGGAAATTGTGGATGGAAATAACGACCCTTTTATTCTTAGAGGAATGGGTCTAGGAGGTTGGATGTTACAAGAGGGGTATATGTTGCAAACTTCCAGTTTTGCAAGTGCCCAATATCAAATCAAAGAAAAAATTACTGAGTTAATCGGAGCAGCGGATACGGAAATATTTTATGATGCTTGGTTGGAAAACCATGTGACCAAAGCTGATATCGATTCACTAAAGTCCTGGGGATTTAATTCCGTTCGACTTCCTTTTCATTATAATCTATTCACGCTTTCGATTCAGGAAGAACCTGTTGCAGGACAAAATACTTGGCTGGAAAAAGGTTTCGTGCTTACGGATAGTTTGATTTCTTGGTGTGCACAAAATGAAATGTATGTGGTACTTGACATGCATGCAGCTCCAGGCGGACAAGGGTATGACCAGGCAATTTCTGATTACAACCCAGACCTTCCTTCCATATTTGAATCTGTTCTAAATCAAAGAAAAGCAGCTTCACTATGGAAGCGAATTGCCGAGCGCTACAAGGATGAAACTTGGGTCGCAGGTTACGATTTAATCAATGAACCCAATTGGGATCTTGGTAGTAGCAATGCTGCTTTGAAAAATGTCTATTCCTTGATTACTGATAGTATTCGAGCAGTTGATCAAAACCATATCCTCTTTATCGAAGGGAATTGGTTTGCTAATGACTTCAATGGTTTAACTCCTCCTTGGGATGACAACATGGTTTATAGTCCACACAAGTATTGGTCAATCAACGATCAAGCTTCCATTCAGTGGGTGTTGGACATGAGAGAAGAATACGATATTCCTTTATACTTAGGGGAGACTGGAGAGAACTCTAATGTTTGGTTTCATGATGCCGTGAAATTATTTGATGAGCATAATATAGGATGGGCTTGGTGGCCTATGAAAAAAATTGAATCTATTGCCGGACCTCTTTCAGTGGTCAAGTCTGAAGATTACCAAACTCTTTTGGACTACTGGACCAATGGTGGTACAACACCTTCTGCCAGTTTTGCAAAAGCTACTTTGATGGATTTGACAGAAGGATTGAAAATCGAAAACTGTATCTATCAGAAAGATGTGATTGATGCAATGTTCCGTCAGCAAACTACGGATGAGACCATACCATACAACACACAAACAATTCCTGGAATCGTTTATCCTTCTGATTTTGATTTGGGGAAAAATGGTTTTGCCTACTATGACAATGAAGTGGCCAACTATCAAGTATCCACTGGAAATTATACTTCTTGGAACAACGGTTGGATTTATAGAAATGATGGGGTAGATCTGGAAGCCAGCACCGATGATACTTTTTCCAATGGTATTTCTGTCGGTTGGATTGGATCAGGAGAATGGATGCAATACGATGTCGATGTGCAGTCCGATGCACTTTATGATGTGAATATCCGAATTGCCTCCAATGGTGATTCTGGAAGTTTTCATTTCGAATCAGGAGGTGCGAGAATTACTTCGAATATCGTAGTTCCTAATACTAATGGTTGGGCAAATTGGGAAACAATTACTGTGGAAAATGTTTTACTCAATATAACAGATCAAAAACTAAGATTCGTTTGTGATGTGGAGGGGTTTAATCTTGGCGGAATGGAATTCGTCGAGTCTGGGGCAAGTGTTGATATTCCCATGAGTTTTGTTTTTGCAAAGACGACTTCAGAGAATACCATTCAAGTTGATTTTTCAAAAGGTGTGCAAAACCCATTGCCAACTTTACCCGCTGGATTTGAAGTGCTAGTAAATGGTTCGAATGCTTCAATTATATCGATAACTCCAGATTCAAACAATGATAGAATTTTAATTTTTGAAATTGGATCTGCTGTGAAATCCTCAGATATTATTCGAATGAATTATGATGCGGCAGCAGGAGTTCTAGCCACAGATGCATCCTCACTAGAAGCGTTTAATTTACGACCTGTGCAAAACAATGTTACTGAGATTAATCAAATTCCAGGGAGAATTGAGGCAGAGGATTTTTTCTTTCAATCTGGCATTCAATTGGAGAATACATCTGACATAGGTGGAGGACAGAATATTGGTTATCTGGACCAAGGAGATTATCTGGACTATTATGTGGATGTTCAACAGGCAGGAACATATGAACTGTCTTATCGAACTGCAGCAGAATCTGAAATAGGAGGTTTAGAACTTCAACTAATTGATGTCGCTGGAAATAGTACGACATTAGATAACGTCACTTTCCCTTCAACAGGAGGCTGGCAAACCTGGCAAACAACTACGAGAGTTGTTCAGTTTGACCAAACTGGCGTACAACAAATGAGAATTTTAATTACTGCTCCTTTGTACAATCTCAATTGGTTGGAATTCGATTTTTTCGTTCCAACGAATGATTTAGCAAATGATTTTAAAGTCAATGTTTTTCCAAATCCTTCTAGTGAAATGATTCATATTCAAGGAAGTATTTTAAGTCAATCTGATATTGAAATTGAATTGATAAATGTATATGGTCAAAAAGTTCAGTATAAAAAATTAGAAAGCCTAAGTCAATTTGATGAAACATTTAATATTTCAGGTTTGCCTATAGGCAGTTACTTTTTAGTTTTTAAAAAATCAGGAATACGAATGCATTCTGAACGATTAGTTAAACTAGGCGACTAAAATTTACAATGTGAATTATTTATTTAGTATAAAAAATAGGATTGTATGTGGCGGTTTTCTCCTTTTGGTAGGAAGTATATTCTATGCCTGTTCGAATATTGAAGCCAAGATCGATATAGAAAAAACAAAACGACTCGTTTGGTCAGATGAATTTGACTATACCGGATTGCCAGATGCAACGAAATGGAGTTATGATATTGGAGATGCTTGCGATCTACCTGCTGGGTGCGGTTGGGGGAATAATGAATTGCAATATTATACTGATAGAAGAGGAAAAAATGCTAGGGTTGAGAATGGACACCTGGTTTTGGAAGCGCATCTTGAGGACATGAAAGATAGTAAGTACACCTCCGCAAGATTAGTTACTAAAGGAAAAGGAGATTGGAAATATGGAAGAATCGAAATACGTGCAAAATTACCTACGGGTTTAGGCACTTGGCCAGCCATTTGGATGCTTTCTACAGATTGGGAATATGGCGGATGGCCAGAAAGCGGAGAAATTGATATCATGGAGCATGTTGGATTTATGCCAGATTCTATCTTAGCCACCGTTCACACAAAAGCGTTTAATCATACTAATCATACGCAGGTGGGAGATTCAATTTTAATAAGAGATTCAGAACGCAATTTTCATATCTACAGTTTAGATTGGTATCCCGACCATATGGATTTTTATGTTGATGATGTGCGCTACTTCACCTTTGAAAATGACCTAAAGACTTTTGCTGAATGGCCCTTTGATAAGAAATTTCATTTGATTCTGAATTTAGCCGTTGGAGGAAATTGGGGTGGAGCAAGGGGAGTAGATGATTCCATCTGGCCCCAAAGGATGGAAGTTGACTTTGTCCGTGTATACGACAATGCAAGTAATTCCACAGGGCAATAAAATTCTCATTGTAAATTTATCTTGCTTTAATTCAAATTGCCATTAATAAGCATTTTATTAGTGGGTGCTTTCTAATAAAAATATTCTAATTGTAGGTGGATCTCCTGTCGCGCTGGATCTTGCCAGAAGTTTCAAGCGTAATAATGCGAAAGTAATTATTGCGGATGTATATCATTCTCCCGTTTCACGCTGGTCCAATTGCGTCGATAAGTATTTTAGAATTCCGCCTCCAGTTCAAGCCTTAGAAAATTTCAAAACTCATCTTGAGCGAATTATTTTAGAAGAAAATATCACTGATTGCATTCCCACCTACGAAGACTCTTTTCATGTGTCAAAAATTAAAAATACTTTAAATTGCAAGGTGTGGATTAGTGATTTAGAATTGCTGAACAGTCTGCATCGAAAAGATCATTTTATAAAGCTAGCAGCAGGATATTTTGATATACCCAAAACAATTAACCTCAATGAATTTGAAAACTTAAGTCAATCTCAAAATTTTATATTCAAACAAATTTATTCCAGGTTCGCCAATAGCATCTATATTAAGCCGAGTCAAAAAGTATTAGAAAAAATTGAATCAAAATCCGAATGGATCGCACAGGAATTTATAGATGGAATTGAATATTGTGCTTATTCCATTTGGGAAAATGGAGTTTGTA
>CALGJW010000406.1 GCA_937930025.1 uncultured Saprospiraceae bacterium
TGATGACTAGTTCTTCCGTCTCTTCAGGTTCAGCTTCCTCCTGAGTTAGCCCTTGCGCCACATAACAAATACCGTATTCATCAGTCACTGAATTGGAAGTATGTATCTCAAGTAGTGTTTGCCATTTTGAGGCCACCAAACCTGTTTCTTCTTTTAATTCCCGCTTCGCGGCTTCCAAAGGTTCTGATTCTTTTGGACATCCGCCCTCCGGTATCTCCCAGCTATATTGCCCGAGTGTATAACGATATTGCCCAACTAAATAAGTATTGTAATCTTCATCCAAAGGTACAACACCAACTGCGATGTTCTTGAAAGAGACTACTCCATAAATACCTGGATTGCCGGATGGGTTTAATACATCCCTATGGCTAACTTTTATCCATGGATTTTCATAGGCTGTTTCTTCTTGGATTGTTTTCCAAGGATTATTGATAGGATGATCTAATGACATAAACGCAAGTGTGATTTAAAAAGGAAATGAGCACCAAACGGGTTCAGCCATTTTTGCAATAAAATAACTGAAAATTTTTGGGCTTAAGACCAGCGTAAAAACAACGCCAAAAATAGCTCCCCATAAATGTGCATCGTGATCTACATGATCCTTTCTGTTCTTACTTGCCCAAGTAGAATATACAACATACAATACGGCTCCGATGATTCCATTGATAGGAATAATGGCATACAGGTAAAGGCAGCCCCAAGGGTCGAAAAGCACATGAGCAAAAAGCACTGCACTTACCGCACCTGAAGCACCCAATGAGGCGAAAAGATGATTGTCTTTATGTTTGAAGTAAGTGAAAATATTGGCTGCTACAATCGCAAGTAAATAGAGAAGCATAAAATTGATTCTTCCCATTGTCTCCCCGAAAATCGACATAAATCTGTTTTCAACAGACTCTCCAAAGAAGTAGAGGACAAACATATTTACCATCAAGTGACCCCATCCTCCATGAATGAATCCCGCAGTCAACATTCTGTAAAATTCCTTCTTATGACTTTCTATATAAGGAGAATGATGCAATTTGCTGGACATTCCACGATTCTGAAAAGCTTGATAAGAAATCAAAGAAGTAACAATAATTATAATGAGCGTTAGTGACATTTTGTGTTGTTAAGGTTAACAAAGATAGCAAAGCATGTGCATTCTCTTCTAAAAATTAATCATTGTGATATGGTTCATTGCGCTGGATGCTATAGCCTCTGTACAGTTGTTCTAGAAAAAAGAGGCGAATCATCTGATGGGAAAAGGTCATTTGCGACAAGGAGAGCTTTGCATTTGACCTAGTGTACAATTCCTCAGAAAACCCAAATGCTCCTCCAACTAGAAAAATCATCCTTTTGGCGGATTGATTTTGCCATTTGTTTAATTGAGCTGAAAAGCCCCGGGAGGTGTATTCCTTTCCTTTTTCATCTAACAAAACAAGCAAGTCATCATTTTTGATTTTTGAAAAAATAAGATTGGCTTCTAATGTTTTGACTTGATCCGCACTGGTGCTTTTATGAACCTTTACTGCCGGCCATTCTTCGTATTCAAATGGCACGTAGTGTTTAATCTTCTTTAGATATATTTGTAAACCTTCTTTTAGATAAGATTCTGATGTTTTTCCAATGGTCCAAACACAGACTTTCATAAGCACTATATTTTTAACAAAGAAGTGTGTTTGTATTCTTCCAAGAGAAAATTTTGCAATTCATCAGCTAACGGTTTTCCCAAAAGATCAGCTACTATTTCCAAATTCATTGTTATTTTCTCTGTGGCTTTCGGACCAATATGTTCTTCCGCATATGTCTTGAGGACTTGTGGGTAGAGCGCTTTAATTTTTTCAGGAAAAAAAGAATAAAGCCAATTTGCATGTTGTCTTATTAGGTCTACTGATTCAGTTTGCTCTATGTAGGCCAGAAGTGCATCAGGTTTTTCACTCTTGCGGAAAAAGTTAGCCATTAAATTTTTCTTCCGAAAACTTTCTGGAAGCTCCTCCATTCTTAAGAATAATTCTGTCAAATATTCATCCCATTTCTTATTAGAATTTTTAACCAATTCTAAATAGGAAATATCATAAGAATTAAGCATTCTTTTTTCGGCAATAGCCGCCACCAGTTCAGGTTCATTCATAGCTTGTGCACAAGTCAACCACAGTTCTTCGATTTCATTGCGAACCGTTTCTTCAAGATTTAGTTCTTGCGAATGTTCTATTATGCGAATGGCAGATTTATACTCCTGTCTCTCAAATAACTGATTAATCAATCTTACTAAAATTTCCGGTTCTTCTGGAATACTTTTTACGCGTTCAAAAGGATTTTTTCCTTGACCAGCTAATAATATTATTTGTGCAGCAACCAAGTGTTGATAAATAGGATTGGTCGAAACAATTTCTGCTTCTAGGGATTCAATTTTATTCAATATCAGCGTTGCATGATCAATACTTTGCTGCCAATTATATAATAACTCTAGCGCAGGTCCTAAGATATATTTGAAGCTATTGCTCGGAATTTCTATCAACGAAAGCAATTGATCAAATATTTGTTGATTCAGTTCAGGAGCTAAAGTAAAATCTAGTAATTTTTTTGCGACCGTGAAGGCATCATTTAATGGTTGTAAAATGGGATGCTTGCTTTTCACCACAAACGAAATGTTAGCCTGTAATTCTGCTATAACG
>CALGJW010000407.1 GCA_937930025.1 uncultured Saprospiraceae bacterium
CCTCCACTTTCACTTTCAAAACCAGTAGCATGCAGTTCCTCTTCTAATTCGATGATCCCATTTGTTTTATCTTCAATATCTTTTAGAATACCCAATTGGAGCGCATTTAGGATTACTTCATAATTAGGTAGTTTAGAAGATGCCTGATTTGAGGAAGCGCCTGTTTCTTTTACCTTCTCTCGATGCAATAGTGCAGAAAGCGCCTCCGTGGAAGAGTTGCCGATGGCTATATTCAAATCCTTGGTTTCCCAAGAAGGTGGGTCAGTGGGAAGATCTGGATGCCCTAAGAAGCTATTACTGCCAGGAGCAGGTCCAAGATTCCAATTTAGTTCTTCATGGATGCCTGAACAGATCGTTTTCTTAGGTATTTGGATAGACGCTAGATATTTTCCTTTTAATTTAAAAGTGATTTGAGTTCTATCAAACGTCCAATTAAATCTTCTTTTTGTAATCTGTTCAAATAATTCAAGGGGGGTAATATCTATCTCTACTTCCTTCTTTTCACAGCGTTCTACTTGTTTATTATATTTAGTTTTGATCTCCTTTTCCAATCCATCAAAAGGATCTTTACCCTCTATCCAACCCATGACTTGATAGCTAACTTTAAACGGAATTTTTTCCCAATCCTCCACGTCCGAAAAGCGATCTACAAATCCAAAGACGCTACAACAATCTGGATAATAGGCGGAGAATTCAGGTCCAAGAAATCCCATAGCGGTCAAAGTATAAGGCTTGCCTTGTTCATCTTTAAAGTCCTTTAAATATTTGTCTTCCTCTTTTTTGTCAGCAGGCCATTTATTAGCCTCCACTACCCTACCCATATATCTAAACGGTTGCTTTTTATAAGCTGGCTGTATCGGTAAAGGAACGGATACGGTAGGTCTGTAGGAACCATCTGGATCTTGCTGTTGCTTTTCAGAGATATAATCACTTTCCACCACCCAACTTTTGGTAGAAGGTGCCTCCCATTCTCCTTCTTCCGTTTGTCGGGTTAAATACCGAATAACTAACCAACGATTAGGGGCCTGCGGAAACTGAATGGTTTTTCCATTTTCCTCCATGGTACCTCTCTTAAAATAATCTGGTAATTCCCAATGGAGGTGTACGCCTGGCAAGAGGGAGTCTCTAGGAGAACCATCTAGATTTAAGGGATAAGTTATCGCATCTCCTGTACAAGTCTGCTCTTCATTAAGGATTCTACCACCTGAGGCATAAGGTAAATTATTAAAGTTAGCAATACGCCCTTTGAAGGAACCTACTACATTGGTGGAGTCGGTCGAACTTACTCTTAGTGCTGCTATATTTAAAGGTACAATGGCGTTCATAAATACTTCATTTTAGTTTTTTAGCTAGTGGTCTGTATTTTTTGATATTTTCGCTGCCTTCGCCGCTTCGCGGCTCGGGCAGCACCAAGAGGTTTAGGGTAATGTCATTGACATAAGTATTTTTCAGAAGGTAACCTCAACCTCAATTTCAATCTCAATCTCAAAAATTAGACGTTGCCCCCCTTGAAGTTGTAGTTGAGGTTGAGATTGAAGTTAAGAATTTACCCACCTTTAATAAAACTAACATTGCCAACCCCAACAATCATTTCAAATCCCATTTCAGAGGCGGTTACTTTCAATTTATTAGCTTTGACATTCAGTGCATTATTTTCTTTTTCTATTAATTTAGAAAGCGCATGCATTTTTATAGTGCGTCGATCACCATTTCGAAGACATTTCTTTTCTAATAAATTAATCGGTTTAGGTTTTCCTTTTTTCATCTGAACCTCGTTAGGTTTTTTCGGGTTAATGGTAAACGGTCGAAAATTTTTAATGACTTTCTTTGCAGCTACATCAAATTCATTTAAACCATAGTGTAATGCTTCTTTAGGCTCATGAATATCTACTCGATGTAGATCACCATCCACTAAGCAAATAAGTGTATCCTTCCCTAAGCGTTCTAGCCGTAGAATTTTTAATAGTTTAGGATTTTTTTGATTCGGCCCCTCCCCTTTCGGATAAGGATCAATCCCTAGTCCGGGGTAATCATGTACGATAGCCGAACGCAACATAAATCCAGAAATAGTTTTAAAATGATTCTCTACTTTTTGTTGTTCAACTCCTAGATGCTTCATCCGCATAGAATAAGAAGCATCATTCGTTCCAGCAACAACGATAGGATTAGTAGCCTCATCTTGCGCCATATCTTTACTTAGCTGATCGGGGTAGGTAAGGTTTCTTCCTATACTAAAGGCGCCATCAATTAATGCATCAATCCAATTAGGATCCACATAAAAAAATCGAATGGATTCAGGAGGTAACATTCGTTCATCAGGCACTAGGTAATTGATAGGTACGCCATATAATAATTTCAGTCTTCCAAACCAGTTGGCTACCTGATCGGGCAATTGTACTCCTTGGTCTATTAGTTCTTTTGTTTTTTCAACATCTTGCACAGTAGCAGTACGTTGTCTGGACAAAGTTTTTCTTGATAATTGCATATAGTTTTCTCATTATGTACTCAATGAGTAAATGAATAAAGGAGGAGATAAGTAAATGTGGGCTTACCTACTTACTCTTTTTTCATAGCCATTAAAATGGCTCGCCGCATTAAGTCTCCTGATTGTATTTTTCCTTTTAGTGGAGGCAGCTCCAACTCTTCTTTGGGTGGAGATAGACTTCTACTTTTCTTTGTGCTTCTGGAAGCAGTAGCAGACATATTTATAAAGGCTTGCCCGATGTTGGTTGCTAATAGGTTATTCTCTACTCGGTTCAAGATGTCCTGCGTGAGTCCTTTTTTCCATACATATAAAGCCGTTGAAAAAGCTTTATTTTGTAGGGCTAACAAACGACCCAAACTCCATGCCGCCGCATAGGAGGTATCAAACATGCCCATTGTCGGATCATACACCGTTACTTTATCGGGGGAGGAAATGGGCAAGCGAATAGAATTTTCTTTTATTTCGTATGGGATCAAGGGGCCTCTATACCAAGACACTGTTTTATTGACGGTCAAATCGGACGGCTTTATTTCTTTTTTCTTGCTAACATTCTTCGGTACATCTACAGACCGAAGTTCATGATTGAGGGGCACATAGCCCATATTTAAAACTTGCTTTACCACGGGTAGGGCTTTTTCACTTGTTGGAAGCGTAAGCGTAGTAGATAAATTTTGATGCTCGTTAATTGCTTGTTCCGCAGACGTAGGGGTTCCACCATTTAATCGTTGCATACGATCTTCAAAGGTGGCATTTTGTCCATTAGAAGAAAAACTCCAACTTTTTAAAACTGCTAAACGAAGTATTTTTTTGGGGTCAACACCCTGTTTTGGATTCCCAGCATTAGTCGGTAAATATTCTCCAATTCCTTCTAAAGATACCAAGTAGGCAGTTGTTTTTTTTAAGGATTGGGGTAACCGATTACCAAATACAATGGAGAAACTTCCTTCGGGTTCGCCCTTATCTGATATACCAGGCATGGTTGGTTTATTCAATAAACTCACTTTTCGCACATGCGCCATTACCTTCAAGTCATCTATGGAAGGGGCTAACTTTTGGAACAATCCCATTGGTATATCCAATACTTCTATTGGATCAGACAATTGCTCCCCAGCATCTAAGGCTTCCGTTGGGGCAATATTTTCAAAATAGGAAACATAGTTTTCTGGAAGCGCACTAGTAAATAAGTCTTGTATGGTAAGCTGTTTAGTTTTTAAAGATAGCTTAGGGAAGGAGGCTACATCGACATCGTCTTCATCTAATAATAAAACAGTTAACCAAGTAGGCTTATCTATGTTACTAGCAATAGCTTGTTCTTTTTTCTTC
>CALGJW010000408.1 GCA_937930025.1 uncultured Saprospiraceae bacterium
CCCGTAATTCTCCAGCTTGTATTCCTGGTTGATTATTTACTGCGTTCCGATAAATGTTTTCTAGTCGAAAATTTTCAGGATCTCTGTCCGATGGGATTTCTACTGCCGGTCGAACAATCTTAAAGGGCTTATCAGGGGGAAGCTCTAAAAGTTGTGTTAGTGTTAAATAGGTCAACACAACATCATTTTCCCTATTCACAACGAGCTGTTCATCTTTTGCAAGCTGCGCCTTAATATCAAGTAAATCAGCAGCGGGTCGATTTCCGGCTTCGATCAATCTTTCCGTCTGATCAAGTTGAGACGCTGTTAATTCAGATTGCTTTTTGGTATTCTCAAGTTGATCTTCAGCAAGTAATATGTTCAAAAAAGCTACGGCCACATCCAATGCCATATTTTGAGTGCTTTGATCAAAATCAGCTTTAAAAGCAGCTCTATTAATTCCGGATTGTTTAATAGTATTTTTAATTCGGCCTCCGTTGTAGAGGGTAATATTTGCACTTATGTTTCCAGAATTATAACCAATCTGGCTATTAACAAATTCATTTGTACTAGGGTCGATTCTTCGACCAAAAGAACTACCACCTCCAATATTTGCACTAAGACTTGGGAGTCGTTCTTGTTTAGCAAACTGCTCTTGTAAGGAGGCGTCCTGTACATTCAATTCTGCTCGTTTGATATCCAACCCATTTTCTTGAGCGTACTGAATACACTTTTGTAAGGTCCACTTTTGCTGTCCCAAGAGGGTAGTGCTCAACAAAAGGAATCCTAGAAATATTAAATTTTTCAAATTGAAATCAAGGTTTTTCATGCTGTTACAATTTTAATCAAACTTGAAGCTCTCAAAGATTTTTTTATATAAAAGTTGGCTAAATGAGGATAAACCCCTCATTTTCCAGTAAAAAGGAAAACACCATCGATTTTATACGTGAAAATTGCGACTGGGCTTCGAATTTTGCCCAAAATCATAAGAATTGTTGGCTTAGCGCTGTCGGCCTGAAAATATAGAGCGATATCCTATAAGCCGATCATGGCGATCGGTGGTTCCTCTGAAATAAACTAATACGATGTATTCATTCTCAGTTTCGAAATGACTGCCTTCTAAATCCATTAAGGTATATTCATTTTTCCCCTTTTCAACAGTCGCATAGGCATAGTCATAATATCCCTGCTTCAACTCTACGGCACCAGCATACCAATTGTTTGAAACATCGTAGATCATTCTATTTTCTTCTAATAATTTCCAATTACAAAATGTACCTACAATGTATATGTCGGTTTGATAGAGCTCTTGTAGCGCTGCTAGTTTTAGATAGACATTTGCATAATCCGCTCGAAGCATATTATTTCTTATGCGCTTCACATCCAGATCAAAGTTAGCCATGGTGGCTTGTTCAACTTCTAATTGATTGTTCGATGAAGATCTAAATTGAAAAGTATCTCTGATATTGGGATCGTCAGTATTTAAGATCACATGATCTCCGTTTAGATCATTATAATTGAAATAAACTTGATCACCTCTCGACTTGTCCATTTTCATCCTTACCCCATAACCATCATTCAAGATATCGATATGTTCCATTCCGGGAGAAAGAAACCGCATCGATCTAAGATCCACCCATCGAAATTCATTACCCGCATCAAAAAGAATTTTATTGGTGTAATCAAAGTTTAGCAAATCTTTTTGAGCAAATCTTGGAGTGAGATTTCGGATCGCTTTATCCCATCTCCAATTTTGTAAGACAACCACATTCAATTGCTTTTCAGGATTACTTACATTTTCTCCAAGCGTTTGGATTTCAAAATCTATTTCATGATGGGTATTTCTTTTGTCCACCATAGCAGTTGGAACAACCTTAGAGTTCACCACAAATTTTTCGTCGAGTACTAAGAACCGTTTGGTTAAAACTGGCTCATCAGTATCACTATCGTAAACGTAAAGAAGGTAGTTGCCAGATAAGGTTATTTCAATGTCTTCATTAGGTAATTCGAGTTGATAGTTTGCGAATTCAGCTCTGGTGTTAAAACTGAATTCTGAATCTTCGATCTCATTGTCATTAAATCCTTTGATGTAGTTTGTCTCATCCAAGTCGGAAGGCGTCCAATCGGCATTACATAAAATTACTTTATAATATAAATACCTAATCTCATCTCGAAAGTCGTCAAAATTCAAAACCAATTTGGTCCTCCCATTCAGATTCATCATAGGATACCGGGTCTGTTGGCCACGATATCTAAACTCTACATTTCCTATCGTTGAATCGTAATTTTTGTCCTCATAGTCGATATTATCTTGACTTTGGGCAAAGCTGAGGCTGAAGATCATTAGGATCGTAAGAAAAATTCTATTTATCATCTGTCAGTAGGACCTTTAAAAGCTTGTATTTGTTACAGTTAAGAGGGGCTAAATTAACGAATTTAAAATCTTTGTTTTATAACTCCTATGAGGACTCTTTTATTTTGGTAAAAAAATGGCTAGGCTTAAACTTTGTTTTGTCGTCCGTTTATGGGTCCTGACGAACTATTGGAAGAGTAGATAGATTGCCGCTGATATTTCCTTAAGTATAAATACGATAAAAACACATGTTGGAAATATCATGATGAAATTAGGCGTAAATAGTAGACTACAAGCGATCAAGAAGATCAACGATTCGTTTTAATCTTTAAGACCGCCATTAAAGACAAGTCCATCTATATTGTTTGATTACAAATAAAATTACCTTGGACTATAATTAGGAGCTTCCTTGGTTATATTAATATTATGAGGATGTGATTCGGCAACTCCGGCAGCCGTAATTTTTACAAATTGCGCATCCACTAATTTATCGATGCTTGGACATCCACAATATCCCATACTCGCTCGAAGGCCACCTATGTATTGAACCATAACTTCAGACAATGATCCTTTGAAAGCCACTCTTCCTTCGATACCCTCAGGAACCAACTTTTTTATGTCATCTTCTACATCTTGGAAATACCTATCCTTAGATCCAATTTCCATCGCTCCGATAGATCCCATTCCACGATAAAGTTTGAATTTTCTTCCTTGGAATATGATGGTTTCCCCAGGGGCTTCATCCACCCCGGCAAACAATGAACCTGCCATTATGG